>DATEIK010000018.1:0-6327 GCA_035279065.1 Sphingomicrobium sp.
GCGCTCGCCTCGCTCATGGCCAGCGCGCCGACATGCTCGCCGCTGATCAGCTTCGGCAGATACTTTTTCTTCTGCTCGTCATTGCCCCAGCGGCGGATCTGGTTGACGCAGAGGTTCGAGTGCGCGCCGTAGCTGAGGCCCACCGATGCCGACGCGCGCGCGACTTCCTCCTGAGCAACGACATGCTCGAGATAACCGAGCCCGAGGCCGCCGAAATCCTCCTCGACGGTGATGCCGTGGAGCCCAAGCTCGCCCATCTGCGGCCACAGCGCCTTGGGGAATTCGTCCTTCTCGTCGATCTCGGCAGCGATCGGGGCGATCTTGTCCGTCGCGAAGCGCTGCGTCGTCTCGCGGATAGTGTCGGCCATCTCGCCGAGGTCGAAATCGAGGGCGGCTTCGGACATGACTCTTCCTCCAGCCGCGCGCGCTAGCAGGAAGCCTTGCGATTGGGAAAGGTCAGCCGCGCTCGGGCTTGAGCGGCACCGGCGCCGCAGCCGCGGGCGTCTCGACCGGCGGAGTCGTGAGCGGCTTGGTCGATCCGCGGTGGCAGGTGAAGCAGGTCACCTTCACATGCGCGAAGTCGGTCACTCCGAAATCCTCGGAATTGATGCGGTGGACCATCGCCAGCATCCTGCGCGCGGTCTGCTTCTCGCGCTTGGCGTCGGAAGCGAAGTCGAAGGTCGACAGCGGCTTCCCCGCGTCGCCGACATGGCAAAAAGTGCAGCGCACGCCGAGCGACTGCGAAAAGAACTTCATGTTCGACAGCAATTGCTCGCGGGTGATGGTCGCGGGAAAAACCTTGAGGTTCTTGTAGGGCGGCACGGCGAAGGGCGCCTGAACTGGCGTTGGTTGTGCGGCGGCGACCGACAGGCCGAACAGGCTGGTCGTGGCAATGAGCAGAATGGTCGGCACCCGAGTCATTCCGGTGCCGAAGCTATCAGCGCCACGGCTGTTTGCAAGGATTTGAAACCGCCGCCCGAGGCTCTTATGTGCGCCGCAACATCTGCCCCGTCATCGCGAGGAGCGCAGCGACGCGGCGATCCAGCCGGATTGGTTGGCTTCGCCGTCTTCGACTCCGCTTCGCTCGCAATGACGAACAACCACGGAGCAATCATGGCCACCACCGCGTCCGACCCGATCGTCATCCTCTCCTACGCCCGCACGCCGATGGGCAGCTTCCAGGGCGCGCTCAGCGGCGTCAGCGCCACCGAGCTCGGCGCGACCGCGGTCAAGGCGGCGGTCGAGCGCGCCGGGCTGAGCGGCGACCAGGTCGACAAGGTGTTCATGGGCAACGTCCTCTCCGCGGGACTCGGCCAGGCCCCGGCGCGGCAGGCCGCGATCGGCGCCGGTCTCCCCAAGTCGGCCGAAGCGGTGACCGTCAACAAGGTCTGCGGGTCGGGCATGCAGGCGGCGATGTTCGCGCACGACATGCTCGCCGCGGGCTCGGCCGACGTGATCGTCGCCGGCGGCATGGAGAGCATGTCCAACGCGCCCTATCTGTCGAAGAAATATCGTGCCGGCGCACGCATCGGCCACGACACGGTCTACGACCACATGATGCTCGACGGGCTCGAGGACGCCTATGACAAAGGGCGCGCGATGGGCACCTTCGCCGAGGACGCCGCGCGCGAATATCAGTTCACGAGGGCGGACCAGGACAGCTACGCGATCGAGAGCCTGCGCCGCGCCAACGAGGCGATCACCCACGGCAAGTTCAACAAGGAGATCGCGCCGGTGACCGTCGTCACCCGCAAGGGCGAGGTCACGGTCGACGTCGACGAGCAGCCGGGCAAGGGCAATCCCGAGAAAATCCCGCAATTGAAGGCGGCCTTCGCCAAGGACGGCACGATCACGGCCGCGACCAGCTCATCGATCAGCGACGGCGCGGCGGCCCTAGTGCTGACGCGGCAGAGCGTCGCCGACAAGCTCGGCAAGACCCCGATCGCGCGCATCGTCGCCCATGCGGCGGCTGCACAGGAGCCGGCGAAGTTCACCTCCGCGCCGGTGCCGGCGATCCAGAAGGTGCTCGACAAGGCCGGGTGGAGCGTCGACGACGTCGACCTGTGGGAGGTCAACGAGGCCTTTGCCTGCGTCGCGATGATCGCGATGCGCGACATCGGCATCCCCCACGACCGGATCAACGTGAACGGCGGCGCGACCGCGCTCGGCCACCCCATCGGCGCCAGCGGCGCGCGCATCACGACGACGCTGATCGCCGCGCTCCAGGACCGTGGCTTGAAGCGCGGCGTCGCCAGCCTTTGCATCGGCGGCGGCGAAGCGACGGCCGTGGCGGTGGAGCTGGTCTAACTACTTGCCCGCGTACGCCTGGCATTCGAGCTCGACCAGCGCGCCGAGCGCGAGGCCGCTCGTGCCGAACGCGCTCCGCGCGGGCCGCTTTCCTTCGGGGAAATAGCCGACATAGGCTTTATTGAAGTCGGGCCAGAGCTTCATGTCGGCGAGCATCGCCGTGCAGTGGAAGATATCCGCGTGGGTGAGGCCGGCCAGCTTCAGCGTCGCGCCGATATTGTCGAGCGTCTGCTTCGTCTGGGCCTCGATACCCTCGGGCAGCTTCCCGTCGGGACCCCGGCCCAGCTGGCCGGAGAGATAGAGGACGTCCCCGACCCGGACCGCTTCGGAAAAGGGCAGCGGCTGCCCGTTCAGCGTGGGGTTGCCGTAATGCTGGACGGCGGGCCGCGGGGCGCCGTCGGCGGGGCTGGTCATGGTCGCAAGAACTCCGAGTGCGATTGCGAGCAGTTTCATTGTCCCCTCCCCGTCACCCCGGACTTGATCCGGGGCCTGCCTTTCTTGACGACATTGGAAGAGAAGGCGGGTCCCGGGTCAAGCCCGGGATGACGATCACTAATCCACCACCTCATTGCCGCTCACGCCCCAGATGTCCGAGGTGCGGATGTAGCCCTCTTTCTTGCCGATCTCGATCCGACACCAGCCGTTGCCCTTGCACTTGTCGATCCGCCCGACGACGCCCTGCTCGGCCATGTAGCGGACCTTGGCGCCGTCATCGGGCGAAGTCCGCACCGGCCGCGGCTCGCCCTTTTTGACGATCGCCGTGCGGCGGTCGCTGAGCAGCGTCACCAGCATCCAGCCCTGCGTTCCGTCGGGATCCTCGATGAACCGCCAGTTGGGATAGGTCTTGAGCACGCGGATCGGGAGGTCGCGGCGCTGGTAGAGCCAGGTGCCCGGATAATTGCGCGCGGGACCGGTGCGCATCATCGCCTGCCCGCTCGCGATCGAGGCCCAGTAGGGCGGCTTCTTGTCCTGCGCTTGCGCAGCGCTTGCCAATACGATCGTCATTCCCGCGAAAGCGGGAATCCAGCTTTTCTTCAAGAACAACGAAGGAAGCGGGACCCCCGCCTTCGCGGGGGTGACGGACATGTGGAACACTATGCCCCCGTCAGGATCCGATCGACCAGCTGCTTCACCGTCGGGACGAAGCCGTTGGAATAGAATGGGTCGCTCTTGAAGCGGAACGCCGCGTGGCCCGCGAACATCAAATTCTGCTCGACAGGGGCGCCATGGGCGATGTCCTGCAGCGTCTTCTGGATGCAGAAGCTGCGCGGGTCGGCGAGCCGCCCGGTCGAGTTCTTCTCATTGTCCGCCCAGGACGAGAAGGCGCACTGGCTAAGGCAGCCCATGCACTCGGCCTGGTCCTTGCGTATCTGCTTCTCTTCCTCGGGCGTGACGAAGATCAAAGTGTCGTCGGGCGATTTCATCGCGTTGGTGAAGCCACGCGCATACCATTCGCGCGCGTGCTGCAGGTCGCCCTTCGTGACCCAATAATTCCTCTTCGTCCCGATGCCGACGTCGAGCTCGAAATGGTGATCGCCGATCGGGTCCTTGGTGTAGGCGATCTGGCGCTCGCTGCGCGCCTCGAGGTTGCGCAGGAAGGGGTTGCGCACCGCCGACGAATAGAAGCCCGTCGGGGAGAAGCGGTGCAGCAGCACGTCGCCTTCCTCGAGCGTCATCAGCCGCGCCTTCCACTCGGCCGGGATCGGGCTTTCCTGCGTCAGCAGCGGGCGCGTGCCGAACTGGAAGACGATCTGGCCGAGCTCGGGATTGTCGATCCAGTGATCCCATTCGTCCAGGCGCCAAACGCCGCCGGCCATGACGATCGGCACGCTGTCGGCGATGCCGTTTTCGCGCATCGTCTGGCGCAGCGCGGCGACCCGCGGATAGGGGTCCTGCGGCTTGCGCGGGTCCTCGGCGTTCGACAGGCCGTTGTGTCCGCCGGCCAGCCACGGGTCCTCATAAACCACGGCGGCGAGCCATTCGGCGGCCTTGTGATAGGCCCGCTTCCACAGCGCGCTGAAGGCTCGCGCCGAGCTGATGATCGGAAGGTAATTGACGCCGTAGGACGCCGCGATCTCGCTGAGCTTGTAGGGCATGCCCGCGCCGCAGGTGACGCCACTCACGAGACCCTTGGTCCGCTCGAGCACGCCGTGGAGCACGCGCTGCGCGCCGCCCATTTCCCACAGCACGTTGATGTTGATCGCGCCCTTGCCCGAGGCGATGTCGTAAGCACGCTGGACCTGCGCCACCGCGCCGTCGATCGCATATTTGATCAGCTCTTCATGCCGGTCGCGGCGGGTCAGCGCCTCATACACCTGGGGGATGATGCGTCCCTCGGCGTCATAGCTGTCGGCATTGACCGCGCTGACCGTGCCTATCCCGCCGGCGGCCGCCCACGCGCCCGAGCTTGCATGGTTGGTCGCCGACACGCCCTTGCCGCCCTCGATCAGCGGCCAGACTTCCTTGCCGGCATAGAGGATGGGCTTGAGGCCCTTGAACAAAACTCGTCTCCCACGGCGCCCACGCGCCTCGCGCGGCATATAGGAGCATTCGCTCCGATTGCGCGAATCAAAAGAGCGAGGTCTCGAGGGGCGTCCGCGAGACCTCGCTCTCCTGGGGATTCGTCAATCAGCAGTTGGCGGCAGACGCAGCCCCGCCAAGCACGGCGCCAAGCACGCCGCCAATCGCAATCCCTTCGCCGGTGTTGTGGCGATGGCCGTCGCTGCCGGCGATCACGCCGCCGATCGTCGCGCCCGCGACGCCGCCCACGGCCGCCCCGGCAGCAGGGTTGCCGCAGCGCCCGTAGCCATAGTTGTTGTAGCCATATGCCGGATAACCGCCGCCGTAGCCGTAGCCCGGATAGGCATAGCCGGCGCCATAGGCCGGATAGCCGTAACCGTAGCCGCCATAGCTGCCGTACCCGCCATAGCCGTAACCCGGATAGCCGTATCCGTAGCCGCCATAGGGATAACCGGCGCCGTAGCCGCCGTACGGATAACCGCCGCCGTAATAGCCGCCGTAGGGCGACCCGTACCCGACGCTGTAGCGAACCACCGTGCGCGGGTAGGAATAGCGGTAGTTGTTGTAGCCGTAGCTCGGATAGTAGCTGCGGTACGAATAGCTGTAATTGCGGTCGCGATGGTGCCGATGGTGGTCCTTGGCCGAAGCCGCGGTCGGGATCATCGCGAGCGAGGAAGCGGCAAGCGCAAGCGCGATTTTCTGGATCATCGAAATACTCCTCGATTCGGGCGCCGGCCGCCCGGGACGCTACGGCCGACTCAAGGGCGCTGCTGCGCCTCGATTCCTGTCACGGACATGAACATTGTTCCGTCCGCTCAACGACTCATCGCATAATCCAGCCCGATATCGACCGCCGGAGCCGATTGGGTGATGCGACCGAGCGAGATGAAGTCGACGCCGGTCTCGGCGATCGCTCGGATGGTGTCGAGATTGACCCCGCCCGACGCTTCGAGCGGGACGCGGCCGGCGACCAGCGCCACGGCCTCGCGCACCACGGCCGGCGCCATGTTGTCGAGCAGCAGGCGGTCCGCCCCGGCGGCAAGCGCCGGCTCGATCTGCGCGATCCGGTCGACCTCCACCTGAATTTGTAATCCGGTGTTCGCGGCCTTGGCCGCGCAGACCGCCTCCGCGACGCCGCCGCACACGGCGACATGATTGTCCTTGATCAGCACCCCGTCGTCGAGCCGCATCCGATGGTTTTCGCCCCCGCCCATGCGCACGGCGTATTTCTCCAGCACGCGCAGCCCGGGGATGGTCTTGCGCGTGTCGATCACCACCGCACCAGTGCCGGCAATCGCATCGACGTAGCGCCGGGTAAGCGTTGCGATCCCCGAGAGATGCTGGAGCGTGTTGAGCGCAGGCCGCTCGGCGGCGAGCATGGCGCGGGCGTTGCCGGTCAGGCGCATCAGCATGGCGCCGCTGTGGGCCGTGTCGCCATCTGCGAGGAGCTGTTCGATGGAGACCTCGGCGTCGAGTGACCGGAAGAGTGCTGCAGCAATC
>DATEIK010000019.1:0-15293 GCA_035279065.1 Sphingomicrobium sp.
TCCTTCGCGCCTTCGGCCATGCCTGAAGTGGGAAAGCCCCACGCCGCGACCGCCTCGGCCTTGGCGATTGCGAAATCCATCATGCCGGAGCTGGTGCGATCCATCCTCAGTGCCGCGACGACATGTCCGCCCGTATCCACCACGGCGATCGCATGGCTCTGCATCTTCGAAGCAGCGTGCGCGGCGCAGCCGTTGACGATCGCCTGGGCGGTCCTGGCGTCGAGCCGCGGCGCGACTTGGGCCTGGGCGGGCGCCCCCACGAGGCCGGCCGCGGCAAGAATGATGATCGGACGCATCCACCCCTCCCCTGTTTGCCAAGGCTTGGCGCGGCGCGTGCCAAGCTGGCAATCACGGATCGACGAAGGGGCGAAGTGGCGAGCGTCCGCTAGAGCTTCTGGCCATGCGGCACGTAGATCGCGTCGAAGCCGGTGCGCCAGGCGACGCCGTCGCGCGAAACCTGGATTTGCTGGTGAACCCGCTCGCCGGACAGCGCCGTCAGAATCGTCCGGTCGTAATAGACGACGCCGCTCTTGGCCTCGATTTCGCCCTGGAAGGTCGTGCTCGTCGAACTGTGTGCGCGGAGCACCTTGAGCTTGATTCCGCCGGGCTGTCCGCTGTCGCCCGTCACCCAGGTCTGGGTCCACAAATCCTTGCGCGCGTCATAGGCGAACAGGCTGAACCCCTCGTCGTGAGGTCCGCTCCCACTCCACCGTTCGGTGACCCCGCAGCCGTCGAGAATGCGCTCGACCGTGTCGCGACCGGCGAGTTCAGTGCCGACGTAAACGTCCCAATCGCCGAGCCAGAAGTCGAGGTTGCGCGACACTTCGGTCGCGCGGCACGGCGGCGCCGCAGCCGGTGGCGGCTCGATCTCCGCTATGGCCGCGCCCGCGAGAAGGACGCCGGCCAGGACCAAAGTCATTTTGCCGGACGGTAGGTCAGGTCGAACGAGGTAGCCCACGTCTTGCCCTCGTCGGTCGATTGCTCGCCGAACTGGCGGACCGAACCGTCGGCATTCTTGCTGTAACTGATCCGGACCAGCGGGCCGCCCCACTTGCCCTGGATCACCATCGCCTTGCCGTTCCAGCCGCCGACGAAGGTCGCGCGCGTCCCTTGACCGTCGATCCAGAACTGCTCCCAATGCTTGTCTTGGGGTAAGTAGATGTTGAGGCTGCCGCCGCCGGCGGCCTTCAGCGGCATCCAGTTCTCGCGCACGCCGCAGCCGCCGTAGACGGACTCGATCAGGCTGTGCGCGACGAGCTGGTCCTTGCCCGTCGGATAGACGTCCCACTTGCCGACCCAGAAGTCGAACTGGCGATGTTCTGGCGCCGCACATGAAGGCTGAGAGGCGACCGGTGCCGGCGTTGCTGGCGGCGCACTCGGGGCAGTCGCCTGGCTGGTGGCGACAGTCGCCGCAAGCAAATACACCAGCATCGGCGCCTCTCCCTTCGACTTGGCTGGGCTTGGGGAAATTGCCCGCGCCAAGCGCTACGGTGACCGGGGGGTCTTATCCAATATCCAGTTTCGAGTGTGTGGAAGTGACCAGTTAGCCGCGCGCCGAGTTTCGTAGCAGCGCGATCAGCCGCTCCAGCGCCTCGTCGAACTGGGTCTCGCTCCACCCGGCATAGCCGAGCAGGAAGCCGTGCTCGCCCGCTCCTGCGGCATATTGGCCGGACAGCGGCACCAGGACGAGGCCCTCGGCCGCGGCGCGCGCCGATAATGCGACATCGTCAATGCGCTTGGAAATGGAGGGTACCAGGCGGACCGTGACGTGCATCCCGACTTCCTGCGGCAGGACTTCGACGAGATCACCGGCCTCGCGCCGCAACCTTTCGACGAGCACCAGCCGCCTCCGCGTCAGATAGGCGCGCAGCGCGCGCAGGTGGCGCGCGAAGGCTCCCGTCGCGATAAACTCGGCGAGCGCGGCCTGCTGCGGCGTCGCGACGAGGCTGTAGGATTGCCGCCGGCACTCCGCGAGCCGCGCGATGAGGTCGGCCGGGCCCGCGACATAACCAAGCCGCAAACCGGCGAAGGTGAGCTTGGAGAAGCTTCCGAGCGTCAGGACGCACGCGGCGGGATCGAGGCTCGCCAGCGACTGCAGTGGCCGTCCGGCGAAGCGGATCTCCCCGTCATAATCGTCGTCGAGCACAACTGCGTTCGCGCGCCGCGCCCAGTCGAGCAACGCGAGCCGCCGCGGCAGGCTGAGCGGCATGCCGAGCGGGAACTGGCGGGTCGGCGTGATGAGCGCCAACGCCGCGTCCGGCGCCAGGCGCTCCCCCTCCTCGACGCGCACACCTTCTCCATCGACGGGCACCGGGACGACGCGGACCCCGTTGCGACGGAGAATCTCGCGCGACGTGCCCAGGCCGGGGTCCTCGACCCAGCCGCTGACTTCGCCGTCGCGGCTTACCGCGCGAGCGACGAGCGCGAGCGTGTCGGTCATCCCGGCCGTAATCATTACCTGGTCGGGGCCGAGCACGACACCGCGCAGCGCCCGCAAATGCTCGACCAGCGCCGATCGCAGCGCGGGCAGGCCGAGCCAGTGGCGCTCGAGCGCGGACGCCTGGTGGCGACGCCAGCCGCGCCCCAGCATCCGGCCCCAAAGCTGGCTCGGGAACAGGTCGACCGCCTGCCACGCCGGGTCGAACGGCCTTCCGCGCGCGCTCCACACCGAATCATCGGGAAGATCGGGCGGCGCGGCGTGCGCCAGCATCGCGCCCGCCTCGGGTAGGCGCAGATGCGCGACATAATGGCCTGAGCCGAGCCGCGTCTCGAGGAAGCCCTCGGCGGCGAGCTGGCCGAATGCCTCCAGGGTCACCGTTCGCGACACGTCGAGCTCGCGCGACAGCTTGCGGGTCGAGGGGAGCCGCGCGCCGGGCGCGATACGCCGCGTCAGGATCAGCTCGCGCAGATGCGCGTAAAGCTGGCGCACGAGCGGCTGGCCGCTGAGCCGGTCGAGCGTGACCGAAAGCAGCGCAATCGTGGCGTCGCTTTCGGGCCTGCCGGACTCGCGCTCAGCCATTGGCCTGGATGCTTTTAGCTCCTGAGCTTGGCGAGGACGCCCTGAAGCTGCATCGCGTTGGACATGTCGCCCTCGACCTTCAATTTACCCATCATGAAGGCGGTCATTCCGTCCATCTGGCCGGCGGCCAGCTGCTGCCAATCGTCCCACCCGACCTTGATCGTCGTGTCCGCCGCCCCGTCCTCTTCGCTGACCTGGTTCGCCGCGCCGTCGAGCATCACCGCGCCCTCATCGCCGCCGAAGTCGATCTTTACCCGCTTTCCCGGCACCCACGCCTGGCCCTCCTGCATCTTGGCGATCAGTTCCTGCTTGGTCATCTGCCTGCATCTCCTTTGGGGGCAGGCGTAGCGGGCTTCCTCCCCTCCCTGCAAGGGAGGGGCCGGGGGTGGGTGCTTCTGCAGCGGCTCGATGCCGCGCAAGAAGCTCACTCTTGGGCATTGAGCCCCCTCGCTCGCACCCACCCCTTAAGCCCCCTCCCTTGCAGGGAGGGGAGACCCGCGCCTATTTGCGCCGCCATGGGATACGAAACCGACCTCAAGCTCTTCATCGACGGCGCATGGAAATCGGGCGAAGGCCGCGACTGCCACGACGTCGTCAACCCGGTCGACGCGCAGCCGATCGCCGCTCTCCCCTACGCCACCAAGGCCGACCTCGAGGAAGCGCTCGCCGCGTCCGAGCGAGCGTGGCCCGAATGGCGCGCAACGGACGTCGAGAAGCGCGGCGCCATCCTCCACAAGGCGGCAGCGCTGCTGCGCGAGCGCGCCGACCTGATCGCACGGACGATGACCCAGGAGCAGGGCAAGCCGCTCGGCGAGGCCAAGCTCGAGACCCTCGCCTCGGCGCAATTGTTCGACTGGTATGCCGAGGATGCCAAGCGCGATTATGGCCGCACGCTGGTTCGCCCGGCGGGTCAGCTCAGCCGAGTGATCCGCCAGCCGGTCGGCCCGACTGCGACCTTCACCCCGTGGAACTTCCCGATCTACCTGCTGGCCAAGAAGGTTTCCGCCGCGCTTGCGGCGGGCTGCACCGTCATCTCGCGCCCGCCGCACGAAACGCCCGGGGTAGGCACCGAGCTATTCCGCGCGCTCGCCGACGCCGGCATTCCCGCGGGCGTCGCCCAGCTCGTTCATGGCGACAGCGGCCTCGTCAGCGAGACGCTGATCGCCAGCCGCGTGATCCGCAAGGTCAGCTTCACCGGCTCGACCAACGTCGGCAAGCATCTGATGCGGCTCTGCGCCGACAGCATGACCCGTGTGACGATGGAACTCGGCGGCCACGCGCCGGTGCTGATCTTCGACGACTGCGACCTCGAGAAGACGCTCGACATGGTCGTGCCGCAGAAGTTCCGGAACGCGGGCCAGGTGTGCGTCTCGCCGACGCGCTTCTATGTCCAGAGCGGCATCTACGACGCCTTCATCAAGGGCTTCGCCGAGCGCACCCAAAAGGTGAAGGTCGGCAATGGGCTCGAAGAGGGCGTGAAGATGGGCCCGCTCGCCAACAAGCGGCGGCCGGATGCGATCGATGCGCTGGTCCAGGACGCGACGGCCAAGGGCGCGCGGCTCATGGCCGGCGGCGAGCGCGGCAATGGCGGCTTCTTTTTCCAGCCGACGTTGCTCGCCGACGTCCCCAACGAAGCCGACATCATGAACGACGAGCCGTTCGGCCCGGTCGCGGTCAGCCGCCCGTTCGACACGTTCGAGGAAGCGATCGAGCAGGCCAATCGTCTGCCCTACGGCCTCGCCGCCTTCGCCTTCACGGAGAACGGCCGCCGCGCGAACCTGATCGGCGACCTCGTCGAAAGCGGCATGGTCGGAATCAACACCTTCGCCATTTCCGGCGCCGACACCCCGTTCGGCGGGGTCAAGGATTCAGGCTTCGGCTCCGAAGGCGGCAAGGAAGGGCTCGAAAGCTACCAGGTGGTCAAGGCCGTTCATCAGGCCTGAACTTCTAGCTTCCGCTGCGCTCCTCGGTCGTAATGACCACACCGTTCGACACGGTGAGGGACGTCGGCGACACCTTGAAGAGGTTGCCGACGGGCGACATCACGATGACCTTGCGGATCGAGCCGTCACTGGCGGTCAGGACCTGACTCACGGTTCCGATGGCCTTGCCATCGCTGTTCTGGACCCTGAGTCCCGGCGCCAATCCCGGGAGCGAGCTCGCGGGCACCGTTTCTTCCACGATCTTTTTGTGGCGCGGCCGCGCCGCCCAAATGCCCGTGGATGCGTCCTGCGCTATTGCTGCGTCGGTAACCAAAAGCGATGACGCGACGGCCAGCGCCACCAATGCCTTGCCCATTGAAATTCCCCAGCCCGTTAAAAAGCCCTCGAATCAAACTCCGAACGGGCGCGTCCCCCGGCGCGCGGCACAAGGATTCCGCGTTCCGCGCCGCTTGTCAAAGCGAAGCTTTCAAGACGTGCCGTCCCACCTCGGGACTCGAAAAGCGACACGCCTGCCCCCGCCTTAACCTTTTCTAAGAACCCGATGACGAAAGTCGCGACTCCAAACGCGAGGGGAAGCGACAGGATGGGCATGCCCGTTCCCGAGATGAATCCGGCCGACGACGCATCGACCGACACATTGCTGAGCTCACTCCGGACGATCGCTCCGGCCGAGCGGCGCAAGCATGCGAGCGTGTTCAATTACTGGCTTTCGATCCGTCGCGATCGCCAGTTCCCGCCGATTCGCGACCTCGACCCGCTCGAAATCTCCGACGCCGGCCCGTTCAGCCTGCTGCTCGAGATGGTCGGCGGCGGCGAGGACGCCGAGGTCCGCCATATCGGCCAGGCGATCAAGGGCGACCTCGATGTCGCCAAGGTCAGCGAGGCGCCGAACCCGTCGCTGCTGTCATGCGTAGCGACGCGACTCCCGGTGGTGGCGGCGTGCCGCGAGGCCTTCGCGTTCGAGGATTCGTTCGAGACCGCCGAGGGCAAGACCAAGTGCTGGGTGACGCTGCTGCCGTTCAGCGCGACCGGCACGTGGATCGACTATGTCTATGGCTTCGTCAGCCTCGATCCCGCGCCCGGCGCGGCGCTCGTGCAGGAGGTGGAGGAGCCGGCCGAAGCCGAATCCGTCGTCGAGCCGGAGCGGGAGCCGGTCGAGGATGAGCTGGCCGAGGCAGCGCCCGAGCCTGTGGCAGAGATCGAGCCCGAACCGATGGAAGAGCCCGAAGCAGCGATGGAGCTCGACGAGCTCGTCGAGACCGAACCGGGGCCGCGCTCCGCCGGCCCCGCGGAATCCACCGGAAAAGCGGGCTTTTCCAAGAAATTCTTCGAAAGCTTGGCAAGCGGCTTTTACGGCCGCCCGGCTGAGGTCGAGCTCGACCTCGACACCGCCCGGCTCGAAGCCGGCGAGCCGGACGAGCCAGTCGCAGTCGCAGAGCCCTCAACTGAGGAGGAGCCCACCGCGGCGGGCGAGCGCGCCCCGATCGAGGATGTCCTGGCAATGGCCGACGAACAGCTCGCCACCGAAGAGCCCGTAGCGTTCGACGAGCCAACCGAGCCCGAACCATCAATCGAACCTGTTTCACCGTTGGAGGGGACCTTGCAAAGCAAACTGACCGAAGTCCGGGGCAAGGCCGATGAGGCCCGCCAGGCGAAGCTGCGCGCCAATGCCGCGCTCTATGAAGGTCTCGGCGCGGCTTACGATTTCGCGCTCGACGCGGAAGACGCGCCGGAAGAGTATCTGCGGCTGGTCGAGGCGCAGGGCCTCAAGATCCAGCTGCGCTCGCCGATGAAACCGGTCGTCAAGCTCGCGTTCGACGGCATGTGCGACGACGCGACGATCAAGCAATTGGAAGCCATCCTCGCCTGGGCGTTCGATGAAGAGCTGCCGCGCGGCACGCTCGCCGAGCGCATCGAGGCGGAGGGCGGAATCGCGCCGATCCTGAGCGGGCAGAAGCGCGCGGCCTAAGCGGCGCGCGGCCCGTTTTTCGTTTCGCCGAGGCGCAGCCCCTCGACCACCGCGTCGACCGCGCATTTGCGCGACAATTCGGTCAGCGTCTGGCGATCTTCCGTTTCCTGCACCGACAATTGGTGCGCGCGATTGGCGATCGAACGCAGCTCGCTGATCGCGGTCTCCGGCAATTGATGCTGGTCGGCGAGCAGCCGCTCGAGCACCGCCTCGGCGATCGGGGTCGCGAACTCGATGCCGGCGAACTCGTGGCACCGCCACACGACCCGGCAATATTGCGTCTCCAGGCCGGCGATCGTCAGCATCAGCCAGGTGTCCGCGGAGGCCACCGACGTGGCCTCGAGGCGGCAGCCGTGAGTCGAAATGTCGATCAGTCTGGCCGCGGTGCGGCTGCGGCCCGGTTCGCGGATCGATGCGCTCAAACGCAGCCCGGTGCGGGGCGCGCGGCGCCGCTCGGGCGAACCATCGGGTCGTACGGCGGAATCGGTCATGGCGAGCTCACTCTCGCCCCGTGATGCGCCCCTTAGGGTGAACAAATGGTTCCCAGCGGGCCGATTCCGCGCTTCGGACGACTACTCGCTGCTGTCGGTCACGATCACCGCGCCGCCGGAGACGCTGAGCTTGCCCGCCGCCACAGGGAAGCTGCGGCCGGTCGACGAAGTGACGATGATCTGGCTGATGATGCCGTCCGGACCCTTCACGACCTTGCTCACCGTGCCGAGCGCAGACCCGTCGGCACCTTTGACTGCAAGGCCGGTGCTGATGCCGGCGAGGCTCGACGCGCCGAGCGCGCCCGCGCCTGCGACAACGGCCGCATCGGCGCCGGTGGCGCCCGTGGCCGCGGCGCTGTTCGGATTGGCATTGGCGACGCCGGTCGCCGACGCCTTGGGCGGGGTCGCGCCGGCAACGGCACTGTTTGGATTGGCGTTGACCGCGGCATTCGCAGACGCATTCGCGGCCGGAACCGCTTCATTCGCCTTCGCCTTGTCGGCCTTCTTGCTTGGCCCCTTCGGCAAATTGCAACGCGCGGCCCAGATGCCCCCGCATTGCGTCTGGGCGCTGGCGGCGCCCTGAACCATGATCAGCGCCCCCGCCGCCGTCGCCAGCATGAGTGTGCGCAACATGATTTCCTCCTGATTTCGACTTTCACCGGCCAAATCAAACTCCTGAGCGGAGCCGAAGTTGGGCTTTGTGCGGCGCCCCGCCCCCTCGCAGCGGTGAACGGGCGGAACGCAGCGCGCTGCGCCGCTCCTTTCGCACCGCACAAGAAGCGGCTAACGCGCCGTCCCATGACGACACGCACCGGGGGCCGCATCCTCGTCGACCAGCTCAGGATTCAGGGCTGCGATCGTATCTTCACCGTCCCCGGCGAAAGTTTCCTCGCGGTGCTCGACGCGCTGCATGACACGCCCGAGATCGACCTCACGGTCTGCCGCCAGGAAGGCGGAGTCGCCTACATGGCCGACGCCGACGGCAAGATGACCGGCCGCCCCGGCGTCGCCTTCGTCACGCGCGGCCCAGGCGCGACCAACGCCAGTGCTGGAGTCCACGTGGCCTTCCAGGATTCGACCCCGATGATCCTGTTCATCGGCGACGTCGCGCGCGGCGACCGCGATCGCGAGGGCTTCCAGGAAATCGACTTCCCCGTCTTCTTTGGGCCGATTGCCAAATGGGCGGCGCGGATCGAGGATGCGCGGCGCATCCCCGAATATGTCGCGCGGGCATATCGCGTCGCGACCGCCGGGCGCCCAGGGCCCGTGGTGCTCGCGCTGCCCGAGGACATGCTCCGCGACGAGGTCGAAGCCCTCGACCGCCCCTGCGTTCCGCCGCTCGCCGAAGAGCCCGACCCCGGCGCCGTTCAGGCGATGTTCGAGCTCTTGAAGGACGCCTCGTCACCCGTGGCGATCGTCGGCGGCGCTGACTGGAGTCCGCGCGCGGCGCATCATTTCGCGAACTTCGCCTTCCGCCACGGAATCCCCGTCGCCGCCGCGTTCCGGCGTCAAGACGCCGTCGACAATGCTTGCGGAGTCTATGCGGGGAACCTCGGATATGGGCCCAATCCGGTGCTTCAGCAGCGCATCCGGGATGCAGATTTGATCCTCGCCGTCGGGCCGCGTCTCGGCGAGGCCACCACCGACGGCTATGCCCTGATCACGCCGGACCACCCGGACCAGACGCTGGTCCACGTCCATCCCGACCCGAACGAGCTCGGCCGCGTCTATCACGCCGACCTGCCGATCTGCGCCGACATGGGCGAGTTCGCCGAGATGGTCGACGACTGGAGCGATCCCGATCTGGTCCGCTTCTCTTGCGGCGACGAGGCGCACCAGCAGTGGCTCGAATGGTCCACGCCACGGCCTCGCGACGGCGTCACGCTCGACCTCGGCCCGTGTGTCGCGGCGATGCGCGACAAGCTTCCCGCCAACACCATCATCTGCAACGGCGCCGGCAATTTCTCGGGCTGGTGGCACCGCTATTGGCGCTACGGCCCGATGCCGACCCAGCTCGCGCCGACCTCGGGCACCATGGGCTATGGCGTTCCCGCAGCAGTCGCCGCTGCTCTTCGCTTTCGCGACCGCCCGGTGGTTGCGGTCGCCGGGGACGGCGATTTTTTGATGAACGGGCAGGAGCTGGCCACCGCCGCGCAGCACGGCGCCGACCTGCTCGTCATCGTCGTCGATAATTCGAGCTACGGCACGATCCGCATGCACCAGGAACGCGAATATCCGGAGCGGATTTCGGGCACGAAGCTCAGCAACCCCGACTTCGCGGCGCTCGCGCGCGCGTTCGGCGCGTCAGTCGCCGAGACGGTGACCAGGACCGACGAATTCGCGCCCGCGCTCGACAAGGCGCTGACCGCGAAGGGTGTCCGGCTGATCCACTGCAAGACCGACGTCGAGCAAATCACCAACGCGACGACCATCGCGAAACTTCGCGAGAAGGCGAAGACGTGACCGACGAGGCGCGTGCGCCGGAGGTCCAAGTCGAGGAAGTTTCGCCGACGAGCGCCGACGCCCAATATTGCCTGTCGCGCTATTTCGACGAGCTGTCAGCGCGCTTCGAGACGGGCTTCGACGCCGCACAAAGCGGTGCTCCAACGCTGGACGAGTTCCGCCCGCCGCGCGGCTGTTTCCTTGTCATGCGGGTTCACGGCAAGGCCATCGCCTGCGGCGGGTTTAAGCGGGATGCCGACGCGGCCTATATCAAGCGCATGTGGGTTTCGCCGAACGCCCGCGGGCTCGGGCTCGGCCGCCGTCTGCTGCATGAACTGGAGGTGCGCGCACGGGCGCTGGGCTATGCGCGGGTGAGGCTGGAGACCGAGAAGTCGCTGGCCGAAGCGCAACGGCTTTATCGCTCGTCAGGCTATGTCGAAGTCCCGCCGTTCAACGACGAACTATACGCACACCATTGGTTCGAAAAGCCGCTGACCTAGTCCGCCCCGCGTCCGTCTTCATCCATCCGCCACGCCTGCTCGAACAGCAGCGCGTGGATGTCGAGTTTCTCCCTGAGCTTTCGATCCTTGTCCGGCGAATCATCCGGTTTCCGTTCGGCGTCGGGAAAATGCGTGACCAGTTCGTCGAAATGGCCGGCGAAGCTGCCCTTCTTGCTGGTCCGTCGATGCGGCATCGCTTCGCCCCGCGACAAAAGTCTCGAACTCACAATCGGATACGCGCGAGAGCGCGGATTCGCTCCCGGAATAATCCTCCAAAGCGAAGGAATTCCCGGATTAGGTCACGAGGTTGGCGTCGCGGAACAAACGCCAGCGGCCGTCGCCGCCCTTGTTGAGGACGGTCAGCGTGTAGCCCGACCGGTGCATGGTCTCGCCGCCGGCCGGGATCATCGCCACCTCGATGCGATTGCGGATCCACGCCCAGTCGCCCGCAACCTCGATTTCGAGCACGTCCGCGCGCCCGTCCATCTCGATATCGTTCAGCGAGGCCGATTGCGCCGCGAATTCCGCCTTGCCGAACGGCTCGCGCCCGGGCGTCATGAACAGGACATCGTCGCTCATCAGGCCGAGGACGGTCGCCGTATCGCTCGCCCTGCTCGCCGCCATCCACCTTGCGACCAGCTCACGGATCGCGCGTTCGTCGTCGGTCATTTTGTCCCCTCAGAGTCCGAATGGATAGGTCTCTTCGTCACCCGTCAGCACATGCGGCTCGCCGGGCCGCGCTTCGCCGGCGAGCGGCGTCACGGCCGTTGTTTCATCGAACCACAGCCAGCCGTCGAACTGCCTCGGCAGGATCGCCTCGCTGTAATGGCTCCAGCGCTCGGTCTCGGGCCGGTAGATGACGCCGATGAACCGCTCCAGCCGCGGCTCCATCAGTGCGCTCGCCAGCCTTTCGTCGCGTTCGCCCTCGCGCAGGTCGAGGAGAAAGCTCGGCACCTCGCTGTCGTGGCTCATCCGTTCGTAACTTTCGGCCAGCGACGGCCGGACGCGCTTGATCCGCATCGGCTCGTCCCAGTCATCCGCAGCGGCGACCGTGCCGGTATGCGTTCCGAGCCCGATCAGCCGCGCCTCGTGCGCGAACTTCTCCTTTGCCAGCTGGCCGATGTTCAGCTCCTCGCGGCGCATGCCCATGTCGGTGAACGCCGCATTGCCGATGTGGCTGTTGTGCGCCCAGACGATCGCCTTGGAGCGCGGCCCCTTCGCGTCGAGGATCATGTTCAGCGTCTCGAACATGTGGGTATCGCGCAGATTCCAGCTCTCCGCCGAGCCCTGGTACATGACGCGGTAATAGGCCTCGGCATTCTTCACCAGCCGGGCGTTGGCCTGCGCGTCGAGCCATTCGTCGCACTCCTCGGCGAAGCAATCGACGTCGCGCTGGAGCAGGTCCTTCAGCATCTGGATGACGCCGACCTCGCAGCGCGCATAGCCCTCCATGATGGAATGGCGCCCGTAAAGCGCGGGCTCGTCGGCCCATGGATCGAGACAGCCGTAGCGGCGGTGTGCAAGACGAGCGAGCTCGGGGTCTTCGTCCTCGAGGAAATCGATCACCGCGCGCATCGATCCCGACAAATTGTAGAGGTCGAGCCCGTAGAAGCCCGTCATGTGCGCATAGTCGCGGCCGTCGTTGTGCGAACGCAGCCAGCGGATGAAGGCGTCGACTTCGGCGTTGCGCCACATCCACGTCGGGAAGCGCTCGAAGGCACGAAACTCGCCCTCGCGCGGCGGCCGATGGCGGACGTAGCGGTCGAGCGTCGCCGCGTCGGGCCAATCGCCTTCGACTGCGACGATCGTGAAGCCGTGCTTTTCGATCAGGTGGCGCGAGATCGCGGCGCGCGCGCGATAGAATTCGCTTGTCCCGTGGCTCGCCTCGCCGAGCAGCACGACGCGCGCGTCCGCGAAGCGGTCGAAGAACTCGCCGAAGGTGCGGTCGTCGATATCGGGCACCGGCTCGGCAGCCTGCGCGATCAGCTGCGGCAGCAGGTCGAGGCCGGCGTCAATCATCCTTCCAGCCCTCTTCGCCGATCAGCGGCACGAAACGCACTCCGCCGAGGTCCTGCTGGACCAGCGTGCCGTCATCGTTCTTGGTCACCTTGACCAGTTGCTGCACCCAGCCCGGATCGCCGACCGGCATGACGATCCGTCCGCCCGGAGCGAGCTGCTCGACCAGCGGCCGCGGGACGTGGCTCCCGCTCGCGGCGGCGAGGATCGCATCATAGGGCGCGCCGTCGCGCCAGCCCCTGGTGCCGTCGCCCTCGACGATCTCGACATTGTCATAGCCGAGCCGCTGCAGCCGTTCGCGCGCGACTTCGACCAACTCGTGCTGGCGCTCGATCGCGATCACCTTGCCGGCGATGCGGCTGATCACTGCCGCGGCATATCCGGAGCCCGCGCCGACCTCGAGCACCTTGTCGCGAAGACCGATCCCGGCGGCCTGGATCATCAGCGCGACGATGTAGGGCTGCGAGATGGTCTGCCCCGCCTCGATCGGCAGCGGATGGTCGCCGTAGGCCAGGTGGACGTTGTTGCCGGCGATAAACGCCTCGCGCGGCACCTCGCGGAACGCATCGAGGATCATTGGCTCGGTGATCCCGCGGCGCTTCAATTGCCGCTCGATCATCGCCTCGCGCTCGCGGGAAAAGTCTGTCATGGCCAGGATCATGGGTCCACCTCCGGACCTAATGGGAAAAACCCACGAGCAAGGGGAGGCGTTCCGATGAAGGACCAGGAATTGCGGTTCTCGGGCTCGGTTCCCGCGAGCTACGACCGGCTGATGGTGCCGCTCATTTTCCGGCCGTACGCGGAGGAACTGGCGCGCCGCGCCGCCGGGCTTGGGCCCGCTCGCGTGCTCGAAACCGCCGCCGGCACGGGCGCGGTGACGCAAGCCCTTCATGCCGCGCTACCCAATGCCGAAATCGTCGCGACCGACCTCAACCAGCCGATGCTCGATGTCGCGGCTGAGCGGCTCCGTGCCGACAACGTCCGCTTCCTGGCCGCCGATGCCCAGGACTTGCCCTTCGACAAGGGCAGCTTCGACCTCGTCGTCTGCCAGTTCGGCGCGATGTTCTTCCCCGACCGCGTGCGCGCGCATACGGAAGCGCGCCGCGTGCTGCGCGATGGCGGACATTATCTCCTCGCAATCTGGGACCGGATCGAGCGCAACGTGCTGACCGACGTGTCCCAGCAGACGCTGATTGAGCTGTTCCCCGAAGATCCGCCGCTGTTCATGCGCGAAGGACCGTTCAGCTACTCCGATCCGTCGGCGATCGAGCGGGATCTCCACGCCGCCGGGTTCGCCACTGTCGAGATCGAGACGGTGGAGAAGCCGAGCCGCGCGTCTTCCGCGCACGATGCCGCCGCCGCGCTCTGCTACGGAACGCCGATGGGGGTCGAGATCCAGGACCGCGGGCCGGGGAGCCTCGAACGGGTGTTCGACGCGGTGGAGCGCAAGTTCCAGGCCTTCGAGCGGAACGGCGAGATCGAGGCACCGATGTCCGCCCATATAGTCAAAGCGTCATAGCCTGTTGGCGAACCGGGGCGGCTCGCTCTAAGCTTGGTCCATGGCAAATTATCGAAAGATGGCGCGGCAGCAGCCGCAGATCGGCGAATTCATCCGCAACCGCAAATGGGTCTTCCGCGGCGACGTCCTCGTTTACGAGCCCGACATCTCGTGCAGCGCTTTTTCGACCGACCGCGCGGGCTTTCGCCATTCGACCTTCAGGGGCGAGAGACTCTCGCTCGCCGAGTGCCAGCAACGCGATCGCTTCGGCGTCGTGCTTGGCGCAAGCAACATTTTCGGATTCGGCGTGGCCGGAAACGAAAACGTGCTTCCCTCGCTTCTCGCCGAGCGCTTCGGCTTCCCATTCGCCAATCTCGGGATGCCGGCCGGCAACAGCCGCAATCTCTACACCTTGCTGATGAGTATCTTCGCGCGCTCCGCCGGCCGCTTGGGGACCGTCGTGCATTTCAGCGGCGGCGATTATTCGACCTTCTGCAGGAGCTCCCTGTCCGATTCCATCTTCGGCTCGCCCAGTCCCAAGGGAGATGCGGCAAAGGATTCCGGCGAGTCGGCAAACCCGGAAAAGCAGCTGCCGGGCCTGCTGGCGTTCAGCTCGCTGTGGACCTCGGCGATCGTCCAGGCTTGCCGGATGTACAAGGTCCCGGTCGTCCTCGGCCATGACAGCACCTTCTTCGACAAGGCCGCGGCCACCCCCGTCGAGGAAGAGTTCGAGCTCGGCAAGCCGGCCCGCCAGAGCCAGGTCCGCCAGTTCGCCAACCACCGCAAGTTCGGTGACGCCTTCTATGGCCGCCGCAGGGAAACCGCCGATCAGCTGAAGGTGCCGCTCGCGGGCCGGGGCCTGACCGACGCCATGACCTTCGTCGACGAGTTCCACTGCGACGCCAACGGCATGCTGCTGCTCGCCGACGCGGTCGGCGATGCACTCGCGCCCTTGCTGCAAGCGACGCGTGAACCGGCGAACGCCGAGTGACTGCAAGCCCGGCCTGATAGCTTGGCCAATTACCAGCACATCATGCGGCTTCGCCCCGAAGTCCGCCAGTTCATCCGTAACCGCCGCTGGGTGCATCGCGGCGACACGATTTTCTACGGCCCGAACATCCGCTGCGAGGGCTTCTCGACCGACGGCGGCGGCTTTCGGCATAGCAGCTTCCGGGGCGAGGCTCTGAGCGTCGTCGATTGCACCCACCGCGACCGCTACGGCCTCGTGCTCGGCCCGAGCAGCGTCTACGGCTTCGGCCTCGCCGGCAACGACAAGACCATGCCGTCGCTGCTCGCCGAGCGCTTCGGCATTCCCTTCGCCAACATCGGCCTGCCCGAAGGCAACAGCCGCAACCTGTTCGCGCTCTTGCTGGGAATCGTCGCGCGCTCGTCGCGTCCGCCGGCCGCCGTCGTCC
>DATEIK010000020.1:0-6653 GCA_035279065.1 Sphingomicrobium sp.
CGCCATTCTCCTGGTGCCGCATGACCAGCACGTCGGGACGCATGGCATTGAGGGTGCGCGCCGTATCCTCCAGTGTCTCGCCCTTCTTCACCGACGATTGCTCAACCGGCAGCGTGACGACCGAAGCGCCGAGACGATGCCCGGCGGTCGCGAATGACATCAGGGTCCGCGTCGAATTCTCGTAGAACAGGTTGAACAGCGTCTTCCCTTTCAGGAGGTCGCTGCTGTTCCCGGCGCGGTTCTCGGTGAACCAATACTCGGCGCGGTCGAGGATGGTCGCGACCTGCGCGTCGCTCAGCGAATCGATCGAGAGGAGGTCCACGAGCGAGCCGCCTAACCGCCGTCCGCCAGGTTGGCCAGCGCGTCGATCGCGCCCTGGAGAATGTGCGCCGCGGCGAGCGCATCGACCTTCCCGGCACGCTTCGCGCGGCTGACGTCGGCGTCGATCATCGCCCGCTCGACCGCCTGCGTCGACCAGCGCTCGTCCCACAGCAGGATCGGCAGCTCGAGCGGCGTCAGGTTGCGGGCGAAGGCGCGGACTGACTGGGTGCGCGGGGAATCGCTCCCGTCCATGCCCAGCGGAAGTCCGACGACCAGCCCCACGACATGCTCGCGGGCGATGAACGCGCGCAGCCGCTCGAGGTCCTTGGTGAACTTCGCGCGGCGGATCGTCTCCGCCGGCCCGGCGAAGTGCCAGCCGGCATCGCAGATCGCGAGACCGATGGTCCTGGTCCCAACGTCGAGCCCGGCGAGCTTGCCGTGCGCGACAGCGCCCGCGAATTCGCTCGTGTCGGCGGTGATCAACGCTGCCACGCTTTCAACCTCCGCTCGGCATCCTGCCGGATGGCGCTCCAGAACAGCGCGTAATCGTACACGTGGTAATTGTTGCCGGGCAAAACGAACGGCCCGAGCGCGGGAATGTCGCCGCCCAGCAGTAGCAGGCCCTTGTCGCAGCGCGCGCCGACGCGCCCGCCGATTAACGAGGCGGTGGTGAGATCCGCATTCGGCACGAGCGTCCCCGGATTGGCCTCAGCCGGCGCGGCGCCGTCCCTGGTCCCGGTCAGCGCGTTCACGCACAGCATGTCCTCGCGCCTGCGATCCTTGCGGAGGAAGCCGGACGAATGCTCGTACGAGCTCAGCACGAGATCGGGGTTGGCAGGCTCGCCGAAGCTCATCCACGACAGGATGCAGCCGGTTTGACCGGGGGAAGCGCAGGCGGGGAGGCCGAGCGCGGGCAGGTCCGCCGTAGCGCTGATCGGCCAGCCGACGACATAAGCCGCGACAATGCGCTTTGCGATCGGCTTGCCCGCGACCTTCTCGCGCAGGAGCCGTTCGAGGTGCAGCGCGCCCTGACTGTGACCGGCGAGGATGATCGGGCCGTCGGGATTGCGCTTCAGGAACTCGGCGAAGGCCGCGGCCACGTCGGCGTAGGCGAGGTCCAGCGCAGCCCGCGCGTCGGGGCTGTCGAGCAGGAACGCGCCATAGGCCGCCTGGCGATAGCGCGGCGCCCAGACTTGTCCGGCCGCGTTGAACGCGCTCGCCTGGCTTTGCACGAACAGCCGCGTCCGGAATTCGGTTTGCCCGCCCGGCTGGAGCGGAGCGTTCCAGCGGTCGCGCTCGAGGTAGGTCGTCGGGTGGATGTAGAAGATTGCGGCGTCGCCCGTCGCCTCATTGCCCGCGTCGTCAGGCAACCACGTGGACGGGTCGTTCGCCGCTTCCGGTCGCGCGATCCAGTTCGAGAGATTGGAATAATCCGGCCCACTGCCCGCCGCGGCCGCCTCGAAATGTCCCTGCGGCGTCGCGCTCTTGAGCAGCACGTTGCCGCCCCATTGATAGATGGCGAACGCCCCCGCGACGAACAGCAGGGTGAGGATGAAGATGAACCCGAGGAACCGCCGCGCGCACATTGGCGGGCGCCCTATTGGCCGGACGTGCGGCGGGCAAGCGATCCCCTTCACTCGGTTTCGATCAGCCACTATGCGCCGCGCCAACAGGAGGCCTCATCATGCGTCGTACCGTCCGCTTTGTGCTCGCCAGTGCCATCGTCGTTCTGCCGCTCTCCGTCGTCGCAGCGCAGCCGGCAGCGGCGCCCTCTGCGCCCGCGCCGGCCAATGCCGAGGACGCCCGGCTCACCGCCTTTCTCGACGCCGAGTTCGCCGAGGATCTGAAGCTTCGCCCGCAGCTCGCGACGCGGCTGGGCGAGAAGGTCGGCGAGGACCGGCTCGACGACATCAGCGATGCCGGGCAGCTCCGCCGGCTCGAGGCGCGGCGCGCCAGTGTCGCGCGGATGAAGGCCCAGTTCGACCGGTCGAAGCTCTCGCCGGCAGGGCAGACCAATTACGACATCTGGGATGCCGAGCTGCAGCGGATGGAGCTGCAATATCGGTATCGCCTTTATTCCCCGCCTTTCTATTCCTTCCTCTATTCGATCCACGCGCAGCTGCCCAATTTCCTGATCAATACGCACACCGTCACCGACGCCAGCGACATGCGCGCCTACAATGCGCGCGTGCGGGCCATTCCCGCCGTGCTCGACACCGCAATCGCGCAAAGCAGGGATTCCGACGCGGCGGGGATCCATGCGCCGAAGTTCGAGATCGAGCGCGTGATCGAGGGCAGCAAGGCGCTGATCAGCGGCGCGCCGTTCGACGGCGGCAAGGACGCGCCTTTGTGGGCCGACGCGAAGGCCAAGGTCGCCAAGCTCAAGGCCGCGGGCAAGGTCAGTGCCGCCGATGCCGAAGCCCTGCTCGCGGATTCGCGCGCTTCGATCCTCGCCTTGAAGCCGGCTTACGAGCGGGTGATCGCCTGGGCCAACAGCGAGCTTCCGACCGCCCCGAGCGGCCGCGTCGGGGCGATCTCCCTCCCTGGCGGAGCGGACTATTACGCCGCGGCATTGAAGCTCAACACGACGCTCGACCTCACCGCCGACCAAATCCACGCGATCGGCCTCAAGGAGGTGGCGCGGATCGAAGGCGAGCAGGACGCGCTCGCGCGCAAAGCCGGGTTCAAGGACCGCCACGCTTTCTACGCCGACCGCGAAAAGCGCTTCCCGCCGACGCCCTACACCGACGCCTCGCGCGCCGAATATCTGAAGCGCGCCAACGATGCGATCGCGCACAACCGCACCTTGCTCCCGGAGCGCTTCTACAGCCTGCCGCAATATCGCGTCGAAGTGGTGCGCGAGCCCTCGTTCAGCGAGGTCGCGGGCGGCGCCGCTCACGCTTCCGGACCGAGCCCGGACGGTACTCGCCCGGGCCGGGTTTACGTTCACCTCCTCGGCAACACCGAAGATCCCGACGCAGTCTATGACCTCATGTGCCACGAGGGCATTCCCGGCCACGTCATGGCCGGCGACATCCAGGCGCGCCAGACGGGCACGCCCAAGTTCCGCCGCGCCGGCGGCTATGTCGCCTTCAACGAGGGCTGGGCGCTCTATTCCGAGCTGCTGTGCAAGGAGATGGGCGCCTATCCCAACGTCGCCGCGGACTTCATGCGGCTCGATGCGGAGCTGTTTCGCGCAGCGCGGCTGGTCGTGGACACGGGCATCCACGCCCAGGGTTGGACCGAGGAACAGGCGGTCGATTACATGATCAGGACCGGCCGGCAGGCGCCCGACAACGCGCGCTCGGAAGTGCGGCGCTACATCACGCTGCCCGGCCAGGCGACCGGCTACAAGATCGGCATGCTGAAGATCATGGAGCTGCGCCAGCGGGCCGAGACCGCGCTCGGGCCGAAGTTCGACATCAAGGCGTTCGACGACCTCATCATCAGCGAAGGCTCGCAGCCCCTCCCGGTGCTCGAACGGCGCGTGAATGACTGGATCGCGTCCCGCCAGGCGGGCGGGATGGCGATGCCCGAGCGCGGCTGATCCGCGGCCGAGCGGGGTACCGGCGTGGCCGGACGAGGGCGGACTGCGTCGCGAAACGTCGAAGGGTTGGTGAGAAGACTCAGCCGAGCACTTCGAGCGCGGCGGCGTAGGCAATTGCGTCGAAAGGACGGGCTTTGAGGATTGGGGTCGGCGGGTAGCTAAAACGCTGTGCGCGACGGGTCTTGCGGAGCATTCGCTCCGCGCGTTCGTGATTGGATTTCATATCTCATTTCGGCGGCTGTTCCGCCTTGCGTAGTTCTTCGTTGATGCGCAGCTGGTCGGTTCGGGCTGCGCGGGAGGCAAGTTCGTTCCACGCCGCTTCGCATCGGCGGCAACGCTCGCGCACATTGTCGAGCGTCGCCGCTTCGGCGTCCACTCGTGCCTGCGCGGCACGAGCGAGATAAAATTGCAGGTTGGTCGAGCTGGCCACTCGTGCCGGATCGCCTACTCGGCCGCCGGTGCGGGGCTGGGATCAGACTGCGCTGTCTCTTCGGCGGATTTAAGGCTCCCGGCTGCCATCTTGCCACGCCGGTCCTGTTCCAGCTCATAGGACAGGCGCTGACCTTCGCGCAGGGTGCGCATGCCGGCCTGTTCGACCGCCGTCATGTGGACGAAAGCATCGTTGCCCCCGCCGTCGGGCGCGATGAAGCCATAGCCCTTGGTGTCGTTGAAAAATTTCACGGTGCCGATCGGCATCTCAATTTCCTTCCATTGGGAACCCAGGCGCGGGTCCCTTCAGCGCTAGGAGTGCGACAGAGAAGGAAAAAGGAGCCGCAAAGCGCCAGAAACCGTCAATTTGCGACTAGTAGCTCCGGATACATATGGGGCTTCACGAAGAATTGTAAGGCTTCCCCGAAAATAAAAATACTGCGCCACTAAAAGGTCATTTCTATGCTACAATGCCATATCGCGTGGATTTTATTCGTAGGCCCCCGCGGCTGAGAGACGCTCGTGCTCCCGCTTACTAACATGGAGCAGGGTGTGGATTTCAATTATCTTTATTTCCGCCACCAGGTATCACTCTACATGGCTCAACATGCCGCTTGCGATGAAGCGCGTCAGGCCCACCGGGAGCTCGCTGATCGCTATCGGGCGCGGATCACGGACGGGAAGCGGGCCACTGCCATGCGGGTCGCGCCATGACGGCGCACGACCGCGACCAGATGCCCCAATCGGAACTCGACCGCTACGGCATCGAGCGCGTGCCAGCGGACGCTTTCCTGTGGGGTGGCTATCGATACTCGAACGCTCGCGACGCAATCGCCGCTGCCAGGCGAGGCGGAAAGTGACCTCGGCCGCCCGCAAGGCGGAGGATTCTGCCGAAGGCTGCCGGGCGCTGGCGCAAGCGGACCGCGACCGCGCCGCGGATACGGTCAATGACCATATGCGCGCCACCTTCGAGAGAAGCGCAACGGCATGGTCCGCGCGCGCAAGGCTGCTCCAAAGGCTCGAAGCGAATTTCAGCGCCCGCGCGGCCGCGGTCCGGCAAGAAAAGAACGGGACTATTCACGGGAAGGATTGACGATGGCTAAGGGACAGGTGCGCTCGACCAGGGAGGCGCGGAAGCCCAAGGCGAGCAAGGCCGGGAAGAACAATGCTTCGGCTCCGTCGAGGAAGGCCGCGGGACTCGCGCCGAAATGAGGATTGAGGGCAGCCTCCGCTCAAACCTGGTTGCCGCGGTGGCGAGCGCTCGCCGGCTGAGAGGCTCGCCGATCCACCCGGACACCATCGATCACTGGCGGCGGCTCCTCGACTACGGCCGGCTCAACAGCACCCAACCCCTGTGCGAGCCCGTGACGGAACTGGTCGCCGAACTCGAGTGCGAGCTCGCGCGGCTCTAGCCCCGGGTTGCTTCCATCCAAAACAAAGCGGCTGCGGAGCGAAGTGCCCCGCAGCCGCCGCTGCTTCGTCAATTCGAGCCTGGCTTACGGATAGACCGCGGTCAGGTCGAACTGCGAGCTGTAGGTGCCGTTCTGCTGGTTCGCGGCGATCGTGAAGTCGCCGCCGACGAACACGGTGAAGCGGCCGAGGCCGTCCGTGGTGCGGCTGGTCGAACCGCCCTGGTCGAGCGTCAGCACGGCCGGGATGCTCGCCGGGCAGGCCGCGCCGCCGGTGCAGATCACGCCGCCCGCGGGCTGCGTCAGCGTCAGCGTGACGTTGGCGTTCGGGTCGCCGAGGCCGTCGAACTGGGCGCGGCCGAAAGCGCCGGGCAGAGCAACGACGGCGCCGGTCACCGAGCGAGCGCCGGTGTCGGCGTCGACCGCAACGGTGCCCGGGTTGGTCGCGTCGGCGGCAACGGTGCCGAAGTCGAGGTCCGAAGCCCAGGTCAGGCTCAGCGACTTGAGGACGATGCCCCGCGCGTTGGCCGTAGCCGTCGCGGACGATGCCGCCATCGCCGGCGTGGCCGCAACAAGAGTAGCGGCGAGCGCCGCGATAGAAGCAATGTAACGCATCTTGATTCCCCACTTTTGGAAAACGAGGAGGCCTTGATGCGTCCGAGGGTCTCAAAACGTGTTGAAGACTTCTGGTTGCCGCTGAATTAACTTTTCAACCGAATGACCTAACGCCGCGTTACCCAAGGCCGCTGGCGTTCCGGCGGATGGCTCGCTATCCGCCCGCCAAAGCATCGCTCGGCGATGCGTCCCAACGAGAGCGCCATGTCAGTTTCGAACGAACAGGTCCGCCATATCGCGCGGCTCGCCCGGATCGCGATGAGCGACGAGGAGATCGCGCGGCTCGAGCCCGAGCTGAACGCGATCATTGGCTGGGTCGAGCAGCTCGGCGA
>DATEIK010000021.1:0-7434 GCA_035279065.1 Sphingomicrobium sp.
TCATGACCGATCGCGCATGGACGACGTGCATCGCCGGCTGGGTGCGCGCGCGAACGACGCCATAGGCCGCGAACAGGTCGAAATCGCGGACCTGCCACATCGACTTGCGCACCAGCCGCAGCCCTTCGGGCGCGCCGCGCAAGAAGACGTCGCGGCCGATGCGGTCGCGGCCGAGCAGCCGCGCCCCCGCTTCGCGCATCGCGTCCAGGCGCTGCAGCCGCATCTGCAAGCGCAGCGCGATCTCTTCGGGGCTCGGGTCCGCTTCCGGGTCCTTGGGCAGCAGCAGGCAGGATTTGAGATAGGCGAGCCACGCCGCCATCACGAGATAGTCCGCCGCAATCTCGAGCTTCAGCGCGCGCGCCTCGGCGAGATAGGCGATGTACTGGTCGACCAGTTGCAGGATCGAGATTTGCGCGAGATCGACCTTCTGCGCCCGCGCGAGGTTCAACAGCAGGTCGAGCGGGCCTTCCCAGCCGTCGAGGTTGAGCGTCAGCTCATCCGACTGGCGGATCGGCCGTTCCTCGAAATCCTCGTCCACGAGCGCCAAATTACCAACGACTTGTGGCGCTGCGAAGCGAGAACCCCATTCTGTTGGGGATAACTAGCGGCGTGCCGGCGCCTGCGTCGGCTGCCCGGTTCGGGCCTCGCCGACGGCGTCGTCGATGAACCGCTCGACGTCTAGGCGCATCTCGTGGAGCGCATCGGGATTGAGGTAGACCATGTGCCCCGCGGGGTAATAGCGGAACTCGAGGTTCCGTTGCTCGGCCGGCTCCAGCATCATGTGGCTCAAGTCGAACTCGGTCCCGAAGAACGGCGTCGCCATGTCGTACCAGCCATTGAGCGACAGGACCTTGAGGTAGGGATTGGTGCGCATCGCGGCGGCAAGGTCGAGCGCGGTGTTCGGGTTATTCTGCGGGTTGTCGCTGCCGGGCGCCTTGTGCTTCCAGTCCCATTTGAACCCGTCCTCGTCCCGAGCGCTCAGCCGGTAGACCATGTTGGTGTCGTACCTGAGGTCGTTGGTGAGATAGTTGTTCAGAGCGCCGATGAAGGCGCCGCTGATCGCCTTGTCGGACGCGTCATAATCGGGGCTCTCGCCCGCGGCATCGGCGTCCACGCCCATGTAGCGGGAATCGAACCGACCGACGGTCTCGCGCTCGTTCCGCAGCAACTCCTTGCGGAAGCGGCTGAGGTCGACGCGAAGGTTGGCGCGCTTGATGAAGTCGGCGGAAAGCCCCGTCAGCTCGCTCAGGCGCTGGGCGACGGAATCGCGCTCCTCCGCGCTGATGTTCTGGCCCTTGGCGAGCGCCGCGGCATAGGGGCCGACGGCAAAGGCACGCGCCTGGGCTGCGGCCTCGGCCACGGTCGCCGGCGGGTTCGCCATCTTGTGGTGGTACCAAGCCGTCGTCGCATAGCTTGGCAAATAGTTCAGATAGACCTGGTCGAGGCCTGGCTGGCGGCTGCCGTAATTCATGATCGAGGAGAGCAGGATCACCCCGTTCAAGGCGAGGCCGCGGTCCTGCAGCTGGTAGGCGAGCGCGCCCGAGCGCGTCGTCCCGTAGCTCTCGCCGAAGAGGAACTTGGGGCTGTTCCAGCGACCGAACTTGGTGACGTAGCGCAGCACGGCGCGAGCGAAGGCGTCCGCGTCCTGGTCGACGCCGTAGAAATCCGTCGGCTTGGAGTCGCCGAGCGGCCGCGACAGGCCGGCGCCCGGCGCGTCAATGAAGACCATGTCGGTGGCGCCGAGCAGCGTGTCGGGGTTGGGTCCGAAGCCGAATGGCGCGGGGCGGATGAACTCCGGGCTTCCGGTCACCAGCCGCATCGGGCCGAACGAGCCCATGTGCAGCCACAGTGTCGGCGATCCCGGCCCGCCGTTGTAGAAGAAGGTCACCGGGCGATTGCCGCCGCGCGCGGAATCGAGCGTGTAGGCCGTGTAAAAGATGCTCGCCCGAGGCTTGCCGGCGACGTCGCGGATGGTCAGCGTGCCGGCCGTCGCCGTGTACGGAAGCGTGCGCCCGGCGACGGCGACACTATGGCGGGTCTGGACGGTCCGCTCTTCGACCGGCGCGTCGGCATAACCGCCCTTGGCCTGCTCGATCAGCGCTTCCGAATGAATTGCGTCGAGGCTCTTGGGTTTGTCCCCGGTCGACTGGGCCAAAGCGGGCGCGGCAAGCAGGGCAATGGCGGACGCGGCGAGCAGGAAGCGCATCGGGCAACTCTCTTTTTTGCAGGTTCGGCCAGGAAGGCGGCGACCATGCCGCGATTCAGTTGCATTGCGCAATGCAGTCGACGGACGGCCGCTGGCGATCGACGAGCGGCGGGTCAGACCAGCGCGAGAAGCTGGTCACGCTTGGCAATTTCCTCAGCGAAATCAATCTGATCGAGATCGATCCGAGTGGTTGCCATGGCGCGTGTCAGGCGGTCGTGGCCTTCCGGGCTCATCGACGGCACCGCACTGGCCACCGCGACCATTTCCTCCATCTTCCCCGAGCAATGGAGCGCGACATCGCAGCCCGCGGCGACGACACCTGCGGCGCGGCTGGCGAAGTCGCCGGCGAGCGCCTCCATCCCGAGATCGTCGCTCATCAGCCAGCCGTCGAACCCGATGCGCCCGCGGATGATGTCGTGGATGACCGTCGGCGAGAGGCTCGCCGGCCGCTCGGCGTCCCACGCGGTGTAGACGACGTGCGCGGTCATTCCCATCGGTGCCCAGGCGAGCCGCTCGAACGGCTCTAGATCGGTCTCCAGCTCCTCCGCATCGGCGGTGACGACCGGCAACTCCTTGTGGCTGTCGACCAACGCGCGGCCGTGACCCGGCATGTGCTTGACCACGCCGACGACGCCCGCCGACGCCATGCCGTCGAGCACCGCCCGGCCGAGCGCCGCGACCTGCATCGGGTCCGAGCCGAGCGCGCGGTCGCCAATGATGTCGGTCGCGCCCTCCTGGCGGACATCGAGCAGCGGCAGGCAATTGACGTTGATCCCACAGGCCAGGCACATCAGCCCGAGCGCGCGCGCATTGGACCGGACCGCTTCGATCGCCGACGAGGGCGCCGCTTCATACAGCCGCGCGAACCGCTCGGCAGCGGGGAACGCCGGCCAGGCGGGCGGGCGCATCCGGGCGACCCTGCCGCCTTCCTGGTCGATCAGGATCGGCAGGTCGCCGCGGCCGGTGAGGTCGCGCAGCGAGTCGGTCAGGCGCAGCAGCTGCTCGGCATCCTCGCAGTTCCGCCGAAAGATGATCATCCCCGCGGGCTCCGCCTCGCGCAGGAAGGCGCGCTCGTCGTCCTTCAGCGCGAAGCCCTCGATGCCGTAGATCGCCGCTTGCATCAGTCGCTCATTGCGCCACGAAGCAGTTTTCGCCCGCCGCTTTCAGCGCCTGGCACGCCTGCTTCGCCTCGGCCGGCGAGGCCGCGCTCGCGCGCAGCCGGATGCCGCCCGAGAAGGGCACGATCAGCTTGGACATCGCGGCGACGCTCGGGAAGCGCGCCGAAAGCGCGGTCCACGCGCGCTCGGCCTGGGCCTGGTTGGCGAAGGCGCCGAGCTGGATTGTGCTACCCGGCGCGCCCGCAGGCTTGGGCTCGGCACGAGGTGGAGTTGCCGCGGCAGGCTCGGCCGGCTTGGGCTCGGCCTTGGGCGGCTTGGCGACGGGCGCCTCCGGTACGGCATTGAGGTCGAGCTGGGCGTCGCGATCCTCGCCCGCGCTGGTCTCGAACGCGGTCTCGCTTTCTCCCGCGATGTCGAGCCCGCCGGGGTTCGGCGGCTTGATCTTGTACGGTCCCGGCTCGGCCTTGATCAGCTCGGGCGGGCCGGAGTCCGCGGTTTCGCGGCGGCCCAGCCAGAAGAAGGTCGCGGCGACCAGTCCCGCCGCGAGCAGCACGACGAGCAGCGCGGCGAGCATCTTGCGCGCCGAAATTCCCCGTGGCTCGTCTTCGTCTTCGACCGCCTGGAGCCACGGGAGCTGGCCGTCGTCATAAGCCGAGCGCTGGTCGCTCACCGCTCGACCGCCTTCTTCGCGCCGGGCAGGCCGACGACGGCGCAGCTGAAATGGATGTGCTCCATCCGCTGGCACAGGACTTCGGAATGCGCCTGCGAGGTGGTGCCGATCTGGAAGCGGTAGAAATAGCGGCCGCGCGAGTTCCGCGCGGAAACGACCGTCGCCGGCAGTCTCCCGACCGCGGGATAGGCACGCATCATGTGCCGCCAGCCGAGCTTCGCCTGCTGCCTGCTGCCGAAGGCGCCGATCTGCACCAGCCGCCCGCTCGCGCCCTGCGAGATCCGCGCCGGCCAGAGCTTGAGCGGCTTCTCCGCAACCGGCTGCGCGATCTTCGGAGCGGGCGCCGGCGCTGCTGGCGCCGTCTCCTGCGCCTTCTGGACTTCGGAGAGTTCGCTCGGCTTTTGCTCGCCGGAGGCCGAGCTTAGCCTGCGCGTCACGGGGCGCTGCGCCTTTGGACGCGACACCGTCACCGTCCTCACCGGAGCCGGCTCGACCTCGGGCAGGACGCTCGGCTGGACCTGCGGCTCGGCGCCCTGCGGAGCCGGCAGCGGCACGGTCGTCGAGGGCGTGGCCGGACGAGTCACGGCCGGCGGCTCGGGCTCGCTCGCGCTGCGCTGGCCGAGCCAGTAGGACGCGCCCGCCACGAGCAGGACGGCGGCGACGATCCAGCCGGCGACCTCGCGCGGCGATCCGCGGCGTCGCGCCCGCTCGGGTTCGTCATCAAGCCATGGCAGGCGGTCGAAACCGACCGCCGCTCGGCTATCGGTCATGGTCAGCGCATCTCCTCGGTCGCGGCTACCCCCATCAGGTCCAGTCCGCTGCGGATGATTTGCGCGATTCCGAAGGCGAGTTCCAGCCGCGCGCGCGAAAGTTGTGGATTATTTTCAACGAGGAAGCGGCGCTCGGGATCGTCGTTGCCGCGGTTCCACAGCGCGTGGAACTCGGCCGCCAGATCGTAGAGGTAGAAAGCGATCCGGTGCGGCTCGTGCGCAAGCGCGGCGCTTTCGACCGTGCGCGGATATTGCGCGGCGCGCTTGACCAGCGCCAGCTCCTCCTCGTCGAGCAGCGACAGGTCGGCTGGGGCCGCCAGGTCGACGCCGGCGTCCGCCGCCTTGCGCTTCAGCGAGCTGATCCGCGCGTGGGCATATTGGACGTAGAAGACCGGATTGTCCTTCGACGCCTCGACGACCTTCGTGAAATCGAAATCGAGCGGAGCGTCGGCGCGCCGCGTCAGCATCATGAAGCGGACGACGTCCTTGCCGACTTCGTTGACGACCTCGGCGAGCGTCACGAAGTCGCCGGCGCGCTTGCTCATCTTGACCGGCTCGCCGCCGCGGAACAGCCGGACCATCTGGATGATCTTGACGTCGAGATCGACCTTGCCGTCGGTCAGCGCCTTCACCGCCGACTGGACGCGCTTGACCGTCCCGGCGTGGTCGGCGCCCCAGATGTTGACGAGGTGGTCGGCGCCCTGCGCCTTCTGCCAATGATAAGCGGCATCGGCCCCGAAATAGGTCCAGCTGCCGTCCGATTTCTTCATCGGCCGGTCCTGGTCGTCGCCAAACTGCGACGAGCGGAACAGGATCAGCTCGACCGGCTCCCACTCGTCGTGCGGATCGAGGCTCTTGGGCCGTTCGAGCGTGCCTTCATAGACGAGCCCCTTGTCGCGGAGCACTTCCATCGTGCCCTCGACCGCGCCGGATGCCTGGATCTCGGCTTCCGACGCGAACTTGTCGTGATGGATGCCGAGCAGCCCGAGATCGTAGCGGATGAGGTCGAGCATCGCCTTGATCGCCCACTGGCGGAACAGGGGCAGCCACTGGTCCTCCGGCGCCTCGGCATAATCGTCGCCATATTCGGACGCGAGCAGGACCCCGACCGGCTTCAGATATTCCCCCGGATACAGACCCGCAGGGATTTCTTCGATGTCGGCGCCGAGCGCCTCGCGATAGCGGAGATGCACCGAGCGGGCGAGCGTATCGACCTGCGCGCCGGCATCGTTGACATAATATTCCTTGGTGACGCGGAAGCCCGCCGCCTCGAGGATGCGGGCGAGGCTGTCGCCGACCACCGCGCCGCGGCAATGGCCCATGTGCAGCGGGCCCGTCGGGTTGGCCGAGACATATTCAACGTTGACCCGCTCGTCGTTGCCGATGGTCGAGGTGCCGTAAGCGTCGCCCTCATTGAGAATCGTCTTCAGCTCATCGCGCCAGGCGTCGGGATTGAGCCTGAGGTTGATGAAGCCGGGACCCGCGGTCTCGACCGAGGTCACGGGCGGCAGCGCCTCGAGCTTTGGCTTGATCGCCTCGGCGAGCGCGCGCGGGTTCATTCCGGCGGGCTTGGCCAGCACCATCGCCGCGTTGGTCGCAAGATCGCCGTGCGCCGGGTCGCGCGGCGGCTCGACGGTCACGTTCTTGCGCTCGAGATCAGCCGGCAGGGCTCCGTCGGCAACCAGGTCGTCGAGCACGCCGTCGAGGAGCGCGGCATATTGGGCGTAAAGAGACATCGCCGCGGCCTCTATCGCGCCCGGCGCCGCGCGTCACGCCTCCGACGCCAAGGGCGTTTCCCGCCTAAAGGAACAGGGTCTCGCCGAAAGCCAAGTGACTTCCGAAATGGTCAGCCGGAGGCGCGTGCCATTCGGAAGGATCGGGCAGAGGATGGGAACTCGGGGCAACAACCGTCGACGCCAGCGCCGGCTGCGTGTCTGCCACCCGAGCGACGGAGAGGGCCGCGGCGCTGCCGCCCGAAAAATATTTGAGCGTGACCGCGCCGCTGCCATTGACGGTGCTCAGTGTTACCCAGTCATTGCCGCCGCCGTTCAGGTCGACCTGGATCAGGCCGCTCGTAGTCACGCGCAGGAAGCCCGCGGAAAGTACATTCGTCCCAGTGGAGACGCTCAGGATCTGGGTAATGTCGACGATTTCGCCGGCGGCATAATCGGTGATCTTGTCGATGTGCGCGGGGCCCGGATTGGTCACCGCGTCCATGCTGAGCACGAACGTGTCTTTCCCGCCGAGGCCGCTGAGTACGTCCGCGCCGCCCTTGCCTTCGAGGACGTTGTTGCCGGCGTTCCCAACCAGCGTCTGGCTGAAATCATTGCCGGTGAGGTTGATTGCCGTCTTGCCCTTGTCGTTGGTCGTGCGAAGAACCTCGATCTCGCCGCCGGTCGCCAGGGCGTAGCTGACGCTCGACTTCACCACGTCCTTTCCCACGCCGGCCGACCCTTCGAGGATAAGCGTCGATGCGCTGCTGACGGTGTAGGTGTTCCCGGCGCTCGCCGCCGTCCCGCCGATGACAGCCGCTTCCAAGGTGTAAGAGCCGGTCAGCATTCCCACCGCCGAAGCCTGCAGCGTGTAGGCACCGCTTTTCGCGACGGTAAAGGTGAGCGCGGCATCGAGGCCCATGCCGCTGTCATCGTCGACGGCGACGACCACGCCCGA
>DATEIK010000022.1:0-2789 GCA_035279065.1 Sphingomicrobium sp.
GTTTTTCAAATTTCGCAAACCGCGACGCTCCTGATTGCGAGCCAGGCGCCTGGCAGCAAAGTGCACGCTTCGGGAATTCCGTTTTCCGATGCTTCCGGAGACCGGCTTCGCGCATGGACCGGGCTGTCGCACGAGCAATTCTACGATTCGAGGAGGATCGCGATCCTGCCGATGGGACTTTGCTATCCCGGCCGCGCGACGAATGGCGGCGACGCTCCCCCGCGCCCCGAGTGCGCCTCGCTGTGGCGCAGTCGACTGCTCGCCGCAATGCCGTCCGTCCGGCTGACGTTGCTGGTCGGGAGCTATGCGCAGGCCAGTGTGCTGGGGCCCGGCGTGGTGAGTGAGAGAGTGCGGGATTTCCGAAGCTACCTGCCACACTACTTTCCGCTGCCGCATCCATCCTGGCGGTCGCGGATCTGGTCGGATCGCAATCCCTGGTTTGAAGGCGAAGTCCTGCCAGCGCTGCGCAGGGAAATCGAAGCGGCGCTCGATCCAAATTCGAACGAGCAACCCGGATGAACCGGGCGACTGCGCCCGACCAATTGTCTTTTGCCGGTCGATGGAGGATTCGGGCGCGGGGGAGGCCGAAGTTCGTGTCGAGGATATCACACGCATTCCGCAGGCTGCCGCGCGACCGGCCGCGACTGGGGATAGCGGCTGGCGCCGCATTCTTCGTCCTCGCATCGGTTTTTCGCTGGCTCCTGGGCGGGATGAGCGAAGGCTTCGGCCCGATGACCTTCCTCCCGGCAATTCTCCTGGCCGGCCTGTTCGGCGGGATCCGCATCGGTATCGCCGTCGCCCTGGTTTGCACGCTATTTGCGTGGGTGATGTTTTTCCCGCCTTACGGCTCGTTCGTTCTGGCGACACCCCACATCATCTCGATGGCCGTGTTCGTCGTCACGGCAGGGCTGGAGCTGTACGTCATCCGAACACTAAACCTCGCGATCGACGAACTGTCCGAGGCGCGCGAACGATCGAACGTGCTTTTTCGCGAATTGCAACACCGCGTCGCCAACAATCTCCAGTTCGTCGCCGCTGTCCTGGTGCGACGCAGGAAATTGCTCAAATCGGATCCTGTCTGCGCCGAAGCACTGGAATTGGCGCAAGCGCGTCTCGAGACCATGTCCCGGGTGCATCGACGGCTGCATGATCCGACGTCTCTCGATCAGCCGTTGCAAGCTTATCTCGAAGCGCTGTGCACAGACCTGATCAAGGCCAGCGATACACCGAACATCCGGTTGACGGTCGATAGTCCAGCGATCGTCTTGAGCCTCAACGGTCTGATGTCGCTGTCGCTGATTGTCGCCGAACTGGTGACCAACAGCCTGAAGCACGCGTTTCGCGATCGAGCCGGCGGATCAATTGCCGTCGCCATCACCGGCGAGCGGGGCGCCTACGTCTTGTCTGTCGCGGACGACGGTCCTGGTTTGCCGAAGGATTTTGGAAAAGCAAAGGAGGACAGTCTGGGCCAAGGAATCCTTCAGAGCCTCGCGGCTCAGCTCCACGGCTCACTCGTATTTGAGACTGATCGCGGAACGGTCGCGAGGCTCGCCTTTCGTACCTAGCCGGGTCGCCGATGGCTGCTCACCACCAGAGTCACGCTCCAGGTTATGGGGCGAGGCCGCGAATGCTACGGCCCTCGAGACGTGCAGATCCGCTCGCATGCGATGCGCTTCGCATCCGCTGTCAGGCAGGCGGGTGCGCCACTCGCAAGACCCTGATCGGACGCTCCTTGCCATCCAGGTCAGGCCAGTCGATGCATGCGCCGTCGGCTAAGCCGTAAAGCGCTGCACCCATCGGGGTCAGGATCGAAATCCGGCCTTCGGCGATGTTCGCGTCAACGGGCAGCACGAGCTGCACGTCGCGGACCTGTGCCGTCCTCTCATCGAGAAAGGTGACATGCGAGTTCAGCCGGGCATGGTTTGGCGGCATGCTCTCTGGATCATGCAGTTCGGCGCGTTCTATTTCTTCCAGCAGCATCGCGGCCACGAGCGGCTGACTTCGCTCTGATTGAAGCGCAAGGCTTGCGACAAGGTCGGACTCTGAGGCGAGAAGATGGACGGGTGGCCGCTCTTGGCCGCAGGGAAAATTGATCATGACAATAGTCCTTTTGACACGGATATTCTTCGAGGTTGCAGCGCTCACGCCGTTTTCGCGATAACCAAGACTGCCTCAGCGAGTGCAGCCCAGATCAGCCACGCAGTGATAAGCATCACCACGAACGCGGCGGCGATTGCGACGCTGTCTTCGCGCCAGTTCGCCGAGGATTTCGTCCGGTAATGCTCGACGAGGGTGCTCGGATGGCGGCTGACCAATTGCCCCGCCCGGGCGCTTCTCGGGCGCGTTGCTGCGACAATTGTCGCTACATGATGCGGATAGTGATAGCTCATTTTGCATGTCCAAAGGATTTGAATGGAGAAAAGGCCCGCGCTGGGTTGACGGCCTTGCGCGTCGCCGGCGGGCCGTCTTTTCAAGCGACGCTCGTTAGCGCGAGATCGAAGAAGCCCTAAGCGCGCGCCCGACCGCAAAGGGTCGAGCCGCCTAGGGCGTTAGAGGCGTGCCGTGCTGCTACCCGGATGTAGCTCAGGCTGTCCGAGGTGGGGCCATCTGAACATGGTACGACCGGATATGGGACCGCGTTGCACGGTATCAAGGCAGCCGGAAAACAGACATCCTGCAATTCTTGAAAGCGCCGCTCGAGCATCTACGTACTGCTTATGCACCGGCCTCTCATCTTTCGCCGATTCCTCGTGCATGCGGGACAGCTTCTCGCGGTTTTCTAGCCCCAG
>DATEIK010000023.1:0-10510 GCA_035279065.1 Sphingomicrobium sp.
AGAGCATCTCGGGGCAGATCAAGGCCAAGGCCGCGCTGATCGATCCGGACCGTTACGGCCGCTCCGACACGAGCGCGCTCGGCCGCTGGTTCTGGGAGATCGACAAGGTGCTGCTGCTGCTGGTCAGCGTGCTGATCGCCATCGGGCTGATCGCGGTCGCGGCCGCGTCGCCCGCCGCCGCGCAGCGCTATTCGGGCGGCAACGTCCGCTTCTCCGAGCTCTATTACTTCTGGCGCCAGCTCGCCTGGATCGCCCTCGGCGTCCCGGTGATGATCGGCATTTCAATGATGCCGCGCGAGCGCGCGCGGCGCATCTCGCTGTTCGGCGCGGCCTTCTTCTTCGTGCTGCTGATCTTCGTCCCGGTGCTCGGGCCCGAAGTGAACGGCGCCAAACGCTGGATCGCCTTCGGCGTCGGCCAGGTGCAGCCATCCGAATTCCTGAAACCCTTCTTCGTCGTCGCCATGGCCTGGCTGCTGAGCCTCAAGGAGACCGACAAGTCGTTGCCCGTCTTCACGCTCTCGGCGGGAGTCACTGGCGCGATCGCCTTCCTGCTGATGAAGCAGCCCGATTTCGGTAGCACCATCATCTTCTGCGCGGTGTGGCTGGCGATGCTCGCGCTCGCGGGCGTGCCGATGCGCCTGCTGATCGGCCTCGCGGTCGCCGGCGTCGTCGGCGTGATCCTCGCCTACTTCTTCTATGACGTCGCGACGCAGCGCATCGACGAATTCCTGTTCGGTACCGGCGACACCTTCCAGACCGACAATGCGATGCGCACGCTGACCGCGGGCGGGCTGTTCGGCATGGGGCCCGGCGGCGGCACGCGCAAGTTCGGCCTGCCCGAGCCGCATACCGACTACATCTTCTCGGTGATCGGCGAGGAGTTCGGGCTGATCGCCTGCCTTGCCATTGCCTTGCTCTATCTCGGCATTGTCGCGCGGGTGCTGATCAAGCTTCTCGACGAGGATTCGAGCTTCCCGATCCTCGCGGCGGCTGGCCTCGCGATCGAGTTCGGGCTCCAGGCGCTGATCAACATGATGGTCAACGTCCAGCTCGCGCCGTCGAAGGGCATGACCCTGCCGTTCATCAGCTACGGCGGCTCGTCGATGCTCGCGCTGTCGATCGGCATGGGCTTGCTGCTCGCTTTCACCCGGCGGAACCCGTATCTCACGCGCTCGCCCTATGTCGTGAAGTGGAGCGGGGAGCAGCTGACTACATGAACTTCGTCTTGGCCGCTGGAGGAACCGGCGGACACATGGTCCCGGCCCATGCGCTCGCGGCGGAATTGCGCAGCCGCGGGCACGGCGTGCTGCTGATCACGGACGACCGGGGCGCCCGCTTCCCCGGCCTGTTCGAGGGCGTACCGGTGCACATCCTGCCCGCCGGCCGCATCGGCGGCGGGCCGGTCGCCTGGCTCAAGGCGCTGAACGCGATCGTCAAGGGCAGGGCGCAGGCGAAGCGCCTCTACGGCGAGCACCGCCCGGACGCCGTCGTCGGCTTTGGAGGCTATCCGGCCTTTCCGTCATTGCTCGCGGCGAGCTCGATGAAAATCCCGACCGTCCTTCACGAGCAGAATGCTGTGCTCGGGCGCGTCAACCGCTTGCTCGCGGGTGAGGCCGAAGCGATCGGCACCGCGTACGACAAGGTCGAGCGGCTGAAATCGCGCAACGAGGCCAAGGCCGTGCTCGTCGGCAACCCGGTGCGCGAGGAGATCGCGCGGCTCGGCGAGCTGCCCTTCCCGCCGTTCGACGAGATCGCTCCGCTCAAGATCCTCATCACCGGCGGCAGCCAGGGTGCGACGATCCTCGGCGAGGTCGTGCCCGAAGGCCTCGCGCTGCTCCAGCCCTCGCTTCGCCGTCGCCTGCAGGTCGTCCAGCAATGCCGGCCCGACGACATCGAGCGCATCCGCAAGCGCTACGCCGAGCTCGGCATCCCGGCCGAGCTCCTGACCTATATCGAGGATATGCCCGACAAGCTCGCCGACGCGCATCTCGTCATCGGCCGCGCCGGGGCGTCGACCATCGCCGAGCTGACCGCCGCGGGGCGTCCGGCGATCCTCATTCCGTTCGCCGCGGCGACCGACGACCACCAGACGGCCAACGCCCGCGAGATGACCAAGGCCGGCGGCGCGCGCACCATCCAGCAGTCGGGCTTCACCGCCGTCGTGCTTGCCCGGCAGATCGAGGCAATGGCGGCCGACCCGATCGCGTTGAACAACGCCGCGGCTCGGGCCCTGTCCGTCGGGCGGCCGCATGCCGCACGCGACCTCGCCGACGTGGTCGAGCGCGTCGGCAACGGCGTCGCGCCGGTCGCCGTCGGGCCTGCGCTGACGCCGCGCGTCAAGGGCGCGGCGCCGGCGGGAGCTGCGCCGGCATGATGAAGGCGCTGGGCACAGACATCGGCACGATCCACTTCGTCGGCATCGGCGGCATCGGCATGTCGGGCATCGCCGAAGTGATGCACCAGCTCGGCTATACCGTGCAGGGCTCGGACGTGGCCGAAAGCTACGTGGTCGAGAAGCTGCGCAAGGCCGGCATCCCCGTGGCCATCGGCCATAACGCCGACAATCTCGGCGACGCGGCGGTGGTCGTCTGCTCGTCGGCGATCAAGGACGGCAACCCGGAGATGGAGGCGGCCGCCGAACGCCGCCTGCCGCGGGTCAAGCGCGCCGAGATGCTCGCCGAGCTGATGCGGATGCAGAAGACGGTCGCTGTCGCCGGCACCCACGGCAAGACCACGACCACCTCGATGGTCGCCGCGCTGCTCGATTCCGGCGGCCTTGACCCGACGGTGATCAACGGGGGCATCATCAACCGCTACGGCTCCAACGCCCGGCTCGGCAAAAGCGATTGGTGGGTGATCGAGGCCGACGAGAGCGACGGCAGCTTCCTGCGCCTCGACGGGACCATCGCCGTCGTCACCAACATCGATCCCGAGCACCTCGAGCATTACGGCAGCTTCGACGCGGTCAAGGATGCCTTCGTCGAATTCGTCGAGAACGTGCCCTTCTATGGGCTCGCGGTGATGTGCGTCGATCATCCCGAGGTGCAGAGCATCCTGTCGCGCATCCGCGACCGCCGCATCGTGACCTACGGATTCTCCGCGCTTGCCGACGTCCGCGCGGACAATGTCGAGGCGATACCGGGCGGCAGCAAATTCGATGCGCTGATCCTGGGCAAGGACGGCGAGCGCCGGACGATCGAAGGCGTGCAGGTCTCCATGCCCGGCCGGCACAATGTCCAGAACGCGCTCGCCGCGATTGCCGTCGCGCTCGAACTCGGCCTCAGCGACGAGGCCATCGCCAGCGGGTTCGACAAGTTCGACGGGGTCAAGCGGCGCTTCACCCGCGTGGGCGAAGTGGATGGCGCGATCGTGATCGACGACTACGCCCACCATCCAACGGAGATCAGGGCCGTGCTGTCGGCGGCGCGCGAGGGCGCCGAAGGACGGGTCATCGCGGTTATGCAGCCGCACCGATACTCCCGGCTCGAAGCGTTGATGGACGACTTCCAGAATGCCTTCAACGACGCCGACGTGGTGTTCGTGACGCCGGTCTATCCGGCGGGCGAGGAGCCGATCGAGGGTGTCGATGCGGCGGCCCTGGCCGAGGGGCTTCGCGCCCGCGGCCATCGGATGGCTCGGGCGATCGACGACCTCGCGCAACTCAGCCGTGACCTCCGCGACCTCGCCGCCGACGGCGACATGATCATCTGCATGGGCGCGGGCGACATCACCAAATGGGCCGCGTCGCTGCCGGCGTCGCTCGGCGACGCGAGGGCGCGCAAATGAGCGGCGTCGCGACCATGCCGAGCGTGCGCGGCAAGCTGACGCCGAACGCGCCGCTCGCGCCGCTCGTCTGGTTCAAGAGCGGCGGGGCAGCCGAATGGCTGTTCGAGCCGGCCGACGTCGAGGACCTCATCGATTTCCTGCGCGAGCTCGATCCCGAAGTCCCGGTCATGGCGTTGGGCCTCGGCTCCAACCTCATCGTCCGCGACGGCGGCGTGCCCGGCGTGGTGGTGCGGCTCGGCAAGGCGTTCGCGAAGATAGACCCGCTCGACGAGACCACGCTGCGCTGCGGCGGCGGCGCGAGCGGTATCCTCGTCTCCTCGACCGCGCGCGACGCCGGCATCGCCGGGCTCGAGTTCCTGCGCGGCATTCCCGGCACTGTCGGCGGCTTCGTCCGCATGAACGGCGGCGCCTACGGCCGCGAGGTCCGCGACATTCTGGTTTCGGCGAAGCTGGTGTTGCGCTCCGGCGAATTGGTCGAATGGCCGCTCGGCAAGCTCGGCTACATCTATCGCCATAGCGAAGTACCCGAGGGCGCGGTCGTCGTGGAAGCGACGTTTCGCGGCATTCCCGGCAAGCCCGAGGCGATCGGCGCCGAGATGGATGCAATCGCCCGCGCCCGCGAGGAATCGCAGCCGCTCCGCAGCCGCACCGGCGGCTCGACCTTCAAGAACCCGCCGGGCCACAAGGCGTGGGCGCTGGTCGATGCGGCGGGTTGCCGCGGGCTTCAGATTGGCGACGCGCAAGTCTCGGAAAAGCATTGCAACTTCCTGCTCAATCTCGGTAGCGCGACCAGTGCCGACATCGAGGCGCTGGGCGAGGAAGTCCGCCGCCGCGTGGCTCAAAAAAGCGACATCACTCTCGAATGGGAAATCCAACGCGTGGGACTGGAAGCGTGAACCTCTTGCGTTCCCCGGCGCAGGCCGGGGCCCAGGGCAGCGGGAACCGCTGCTTTGCAGCGGCCTGGACCCCGGCCTCCGCCGGGGAGCAGCATCATGGATAAGTCCCTCCACGTCGTCGTCCTGATGGGGGGCTGGTCGTCCGAGCGCGAGGTTTCTCTGACCAGCGGGCGCGGCGTCGCCGAAGCGCTGCGCGAACGCGGCTGGTCCAACGTCACCGAGCTCGACATGGACCGCGACGTTGCGCGCCGGCTCGCCGAGCTGAAGCCCGATGTCGTGTTCAACGCGCTTCACGGCACGCCCGGCGAGGACGGCACGGTCCAGGGGATGATGGACCTGATGGGCCTCAAATACACCCACAGCGGGCTCGAAACCTCGGTCATCGCGATTGACAAGGAGCTGACCAAGATGGTGCTGGTGCCGCACGGCATCCGCATGCCGGCGGGCAAGATGGTCGAAAGCGACAGCCTGTTTCGCCAGGACCCGATGGCCCGACCCTACGTGCTGAAGCCGGTCAACGAAGGCTCGTCGGTCGGCGTCGCGATCGTCACCAACGACGGCAATTACGGCTCGCCCATCGGCCGCGACGTCGAGGGGCCGTGGCACCATTTCGACCAGCTGCTCGCCGAGCCGTTCATCAAGGGACGCGAGCTGACCGTTGCCGTGATGGGCAGCGAGGCGATGGGCGTGACCGAGCTGAAGCCCGTCGCCGGCTTCTATGATTACGACGCGAAATATACGGACGGGCTGACGGTCCACGTCTGCCCGGCCGAGGTGCCCGACGAGATCGCGCGGTCGATGATGGACATGGCCGCCAACGCGCATCGCCTGCTCGGTTGCAAGGGCGCGTCGCGTTCGGACTTCCGCTGGGACGACGAGCAGGGCGAGGCGGGGGTCTATCTGCTCGAGGTCAACACCCAGCCGGGCATGACCCCGCTGAGCCTCGTGCCCGAGCAGGCGAAATTGAGGGGCATCAGCTATGGTGAGCTGGTCGAGCGGCTGATCGCCGAGGCGTTGCAATGAGCGCCTCGCACGTCCGCCGCGGCACGACCGGCCGCGCCAGGCCGCGAAAGTCCGCCAAGGTCGCGGTGTCGAAGAAGATCGCCAAGCGGCTGCCGGTCGACCAGGCCCGCGCCAACAAGGTCGCTGGCCTGGTCTTCGCCGCGTTCCTGCTCGCGATCGGGCTCGTCGTGTTGGTCGCGCTCGATATTCCCGCCAAGGCCGAGCGTGTCGCGGGAAGTGCGATCGGCCGCGCCGGCTTCACCGTCAGCGGCTACCAGATTGTCGGCCTCAACCACATGGACCGGCGGCTGATCGACGAGGTCGTGACCGATGAGCTCAAGCGCGCCGCCGATGAGGCCGGCGCGGCCAAGGCGCCGCAGGCTTTGGTCGACGTCGTTGGAATCCGCCAGCGCCTGCTCCGCTTCGGCTGGATCAAGGACGCGCGCGTGTCGCGGCGCCTGCCCGATACGCTGGTCATCGACGTCGTCGAGCGCAGCCCCGCGGCGCTGTGGCAGAACAGTGGGAAGCTCGCGCTGATCGATGCCGAGGGCGTAGTGCTGGACCGCGTGCCAGTCGACAAGATGCCCGACCTGCCGCTGCTGATCGGCCCCGGCGCGAACGCGCAGGAGCGGCAGCTCGACCGGCTGATGGCCGACGTCCCGACGCTCAAGCCCCAACTCGCCTCCGCGACCTGGGTTGGCGGACGGCGCTGGGACCTCAATTTCCAGTCCGGCGAGACGGTCGCCCTTCCCGAGGGCGAAACGGCGGCGCGCGGAGCGCTGACCAAGTTCGCCAAGCTCGACAAGTCGAGCGGCCTGCTCGGCCGGGGCATCGTCCGCTTCGACCTGCGCATCCCCGACAAGATGATTGTGCGCCTGCCGCGCGCGCCGGGCGAAGCGATCGCGCCCGAGCCGCAGCAGCAAGGCTGAACCCTTGGCCGCACCGATCGAAATCCCCCTGATTGCCGCGTTGGACATCGGCTCGTCCAAGGTCAGCGCGATGATCGCGCGCCCGGATGCCGACGGGCGGCTGACGGTGCTCGGCAGCGGCCAGCGCGAAAGCCGCGGGGTCAAGCGCGGCTACATCACCGACATGGCCGCGAGCGAGTTCGCGGTGCGCGAGGCGGTCGAGCTCGCCGAGCGCATGTCGGGCCTGACCGTCGAGGACGTCTGGGCCAGTTACGGCGCCGGAGGCCTGGTCAGCGATGTCGCGAGCGTCGAAGCGGACCTCGGCGGCCACGCGGTCGAGCAGGCGGACGTCAACGAGCTGCTGACCGCCGGCAAGAACGCGATCAACCGCAATGGCCAGGTGGTGCTTCACGCCCACCCGGCGCTCTACACGATCGACCGCGCGCAGGGCGTGCAGCAGCCGATCGGACTTTATGCCAACCGCCTCGGCGTCGACATCCATGTCATCGCCGCCGATCCGTCGCCGCTGAGGAACATCGACACGGTGATCCGCTCGGCCCACCTCGGCGTGAAGGCGATCGTCGCCTCGCCCATCGCGGCGGGCCTCGCCTGCCTGAACGAGGAGGAGCGCGAGCTCGGGGTCGCGCTGGTCGAGCTCGGCGCGGACGTGACCAACGTCTCGCTGCACCTCGGCGGGATGCTGGTCGGCCTGCGCTCCGTGCCCCTTGGCGCGCGCGACATCACCAACGACATCGCCTGCGCGTTCGCGATCCAGCGCCGCGACGCCGAACGGCTCAAATGCTTTTACGGCTCGGCCATGACCAGCCCGCGCGACAACCACGAAATGATCGAGGCGACGCAGATCAGCGCCGAGCCCGGCGTCGAGCCGATGAAGATCACCCGCGCGCAGCTGATGATGGTCATCCGCCAGCGCGTCGAGGAGCTGACCAACGAGATCGAGGCCGCGCTCAAGGACCTGGGCTTCACCGGCCCGGTGGGGCGGCAGGTCGTGCTGACCGGCGGCGGCGCGGAATTGAAGAACATCGCCGACTACATGCAGGGCGTGCTCGGCCGCGCGGTCCGCGTCGGCCGCCCGAAGCAGCTCGCGGGCTTGCCCGACGCGCACAGCGGCCCGGCCTTTGCCACGCTCGTCGGGCTCGCCCTCCTCGCCGCATCGGGCACCGGCGATATCCGCGACTTCGGATTGGCCGTTCGCCAGGCCCCTGCCAGGGGCGTGTTCGGCCGGCTCATCCAGGCGATGAAGGGGGTGTAATCACCTTTCGTCATGCTGAACTTGTTTCAGCATCCATTTTGCTGAAACGTGGCGCCAGCGGCGAAATGGACCCTGAAACGAGTTCAGGGTGACGAGGGGGGAAACGCATGGCGACCGTCACTATCGCGAAGCGCAGTTGGCTTCCGCAGGCGCTGATCCTGATGCTCGGCGCGGCGGTCTTCCTGAATTACGTCGACCGCGGCGCGATCGGCATCGCCGCGCCAAAGATGAAGGATGAGCTAGGCCTGTCCGAGGAGGTGTACGGCCTCGCCTTTTCCGCGTTCTTCTGGATCTACGCACCGGTGCAGCTGTTCGCCGGTTGGCTGTGCGACCGCTTCTCGGTTTACCGGATGATGGCGCTCGGCATCCTCGTCTGGGCGGCGAGCACGCTGATGATGGGATTTGCCGGCGGCTTCGCGTCGCTGCTCGTGCTGCGGGTCATGCTCGGCCTCGGCGAAAGCATTTCCTTCCCTGGAAGCTCGAAGATCATCGCCCGGCACATCGAGCCCGAGCGCCGCGGCATCGCCAATGCCGCGGTGGCGACCGGACTCGCGCTCGGGCCCGCCGTGGGCACGCTGGCCGGCGGATTGATCCTCGCCCAATCGGGCTGGCGCGCGATCTTCTTCACCTTTGGCGTCGTCACCTTGCTGTGGCTGTTGCCGTGGCGCGCGACGGTGCGCGCGCTTCCGACCACGGGCCATCACGATGGCGGCGCGAAGGTGCCCCTGCGCGCCTTGTTTTCGAAATGGTCGTTGTGGTCGATGTCGATCGCCCACGCCCTCGGCAATTGGTGCTTTTATTTCCTGCTCGCGTGGCTCCCGCTGTTCCTGACCAAGTCGCGCGGCTTTTCGATCCCTGAGATGACGTTCCTCGCGACGCTCGGTTACGCCGTGCAGGGCGCCTGCGCGCTGGGGTTCGGTTATTATTCGGACTGGTGGACGCGCTCGGGGCGGTCCGAGGCAAGATGCCGGCGGTGGATGATGATCGCGACGCAGGCGCTGGCCGCGGCGGCAATCCTCGGTCTTGCCTTCGCGCACACCGCTTTGTCGGTCGGCATCCTGCTTTGCGTCGCGGGTCTCGCATCCGGGTCGCTGTCGCTCAACCTCTACGCCGTCGCCCAGATGTTCGCGGGCCCGCGCGCGTCCGGGACCTGGGTCGGCTTCCAGAACTCGCTCGGTAACTTGTCGGGCATCGTCATGCCGATCGTCACCGGCATCATCGTCCAGCGCACGGGCTACGAAAGCGCCTTCATCCTGACCGCGGCGGTGGCGATGTTCGGATGCTTCTGGTGGGCGTTCGCGATTCCCGAGATCGGCCAAGTCGAGCTCGACTGACGCAGCCTGTGGATAAGTGAGTCTTTTGGGCGACATTCTCCCCAGTTTTTTCGCCCGCGTTAACTTTTTTGCTTGGCTTGCGACTCGCGATGATTCAATGATTCTCCCCTATGGCTCAACGCGTTGCGCATTGAGGGGGGATAAAAGTCCATGAGCATCGATTTCATGCGGCCTGAGGTCGACGAGCTTCGCCCGCGGATCAGCGTCATCGGCGTCGGCGGCGCGGGCGGCAACGCCATCGCCAACATGATGCGCGCCGACGTCCAGGGCGTCGACTTCGTGGTCGCCAACACCGATGCGCAGGCCTTGAACGCCTCGCTCGCGGACCGCCGCATCCAGCTCGGGCTCAAGATCACCCAGGGGCTGGGCGCCGGCTCGCGGCCCGAGATTGGCCGCGCCGCCGCCGAGGAGACGATCGACGAGATCATCCAGGCACTCGAGGGCGCGCACATGTGCTTCATCGCCGCCGGCATGGGCGGCGGCACTGGCACCGGCGCCGCGCCGGTGATCGCCAAGGCCGCGCGCGACCGCGGCATCCTGACCGTCGGGGTGTGCACTAAGCCGTTCGCCTTCGAAGGCGCGCGCCGCGCCCGCTCGGCGGATGCGGGCCTCCAGGAGCTGCAGCAGCACGTCGACACGCTGATCGTCATCCCCAACCAGAACCTGTTCCGCCTCGCCAATTCGGAAACGACCTTCAAGGAAGCGTTCGAAATGGCCGACGAGGTGCTCCAGCAGGGCGTCCGCGGAATCACCGACCTGATGGTCATGCCCGGGCTCATCAACCTCGACTTCGCCGACGTCCGCTCGGTGATGAGCGAGATGGGCAAGGCGATGATGGGCACTGGCGAGGCTGACGGCGACAACCGCGCCATCGAGGCCGCCGAGAAGGCGATTTCCAACCCACTTCTCGACGGCGTCAGCATGAAGGGCGCCAAGGGCGTCATCATCTCCATCACCGGTGGCGAGGACATGCGCCTGATGGAGGTCGACGAGGCCGCCAGCCACATCAAGGAGCTGGTCGATCCGGACGCGAACATCATCTGGGGTTCGGCCTTCAACAACGACCTCGGCGGCAAGATCCGCGTGTCGGTCGTCGCGACGGGCAGCGAGGCCGAGGTCGGCGCGCAGCCGGCGCCCGGCAAGGTGTTCAGCTTCCCGGCCCGCACGGCGACCGCCGTTCCGGCGCCGATCAAGCCGGCGGCTGCGCCGCTTGCCGAAACGGCTGAAGAGCCGATGGCGATCGAGCCGACGGCCGAAGAAGATGACGAGCTGCTGCTCGGCGCTGACGACATCCTGACCAGCCCGGTCGGC
>DATEIK010000024.1:0-4984 GCA_035279065.1 Sphingomicrobium sp.
TCACCAACGTGCGCAACGCACCTGACCTCACGCCGGTCCTCTCCGCCGCCGTTCCGGTCGGCACCGGCGTCTTGCTTGCGACCGACAACGACCGCGCCTTCACCCGCACGGTGCGCAGCCAACGCGCGATCATCGCCTCGATCATGACGGCGGTGATCCTGATATCGATCCTCCTTTCGCTGTTCCTCGCCCGGACGATCGTGCGGCCAATGCGGCGCCTCGCCATCGCCGCTCACCGCGTGCGCCTCGGCCGCTCGCGCGAAGTTCGCGTCCCTCGCCTGCCCTCGCGCAGCGACGAGATCGGCCTGCTCGCGCGCGCGGTTTCCGACATGAGCCAGTCGCTGGCGCACCGGATCGACAATATCGAGGCCTTCGCCGCCGACGTGACCCATGAGCTCAAGAACCCGCTGGCCTCGTTGCGCTCGGCGGTCGACGGAATCGACCGCGTCGAGGATCCGGAGCTCAAGGCCAGGCTGATGGCCATCGCCCGCGACGACGTCGTCCGCCTCGACCGCCTGATCAACGACATCTCCGAGGCCGCGCGGACCGACGCCGAGCTGCTTCGCGCCAAGTTCGACCGGGTCGATCTCGGCCCGTTGATCGAGCAGATCGTGCATGGTTGGGAGGCCAGGCGCGAAACGGGTGATGCCCGCATCGCCTTCGCCCGGCCGCGGATGGACACCGCGGTGGTCATGGGCAAGCCGGACCGCCTGGCGCGGGCGATCAACAACATCCTCGACAATGCGGTGAGCTTCTCGCCTCCGGGCGGCCTGGTCGAGATCGCCGCCGCGCGGGTCGGGGACGAGGTCCGCATCCGGATCGATGACGAAGGCCCCGGCGTCCCGCCGGAAGCGCGCGAAGCGATCTTCAACCGCTTCCACTCGGTCAGGCCCGAAGGCGACGGTTTCGGGCGGCACTCTGGCCTCGGCCTCGCCATCGCCCGCGCAATCGTCGAAGGCCATGACGGCGAGATCGACGTCCAGGACCGCGACGACGCGCCTTCGGGCGCGCGCTTCACCATCCGGTTGCCGGCGGCCGACCGGCCATGAGCGATCCGGCGAGCGAACATGTTCACGCCAGCACCGTCGCGATCGACGGGCGCGCGGTGCTGATCACCGGCCCATCGGGCTCGGGCAAGTCGGACCTGGCGCTGCGGCTGCTCGACCGCGGCTTCACCCTGGTCAGCGACGACCAGACGCTCGTCCGGCGCGACGGCGACCGGCTGATCGCGTCCGCCCCGGGAACCATCGACGGCAAGCTCGAGGTGCGCGGGATCGGCATCGTCGAGATGGAGGCGGTCGGTGACGTCCCGGTGGCGCTGCTCGTTGAGCTGACGAGCGAGATCGAGCGTCTGCCCGATGTGCAAAGCGAGCGCGCGATCCTTGGTGTGCCTGTTCCGCTGGTCAGCATCGACGCCATGACCGCCTCGGCGCCGTCGAAGGTCTCGCTCGCGCTCGACCGCATGGGGCTGAGGTTCTGATGGCGCAGACGCGGCCGCTGCCTCGCCTGCTCCTCGTCACCGGCATGTCGGGCGCGGGCAAATCGACCGTGCTCGACGCGCTCGAGGACCTGGGCTGGGACGTGGTTGACAATCTGCCGGTCGACCTGCTCGACGGCTTCGTCCACGGCGGCGCTGAATGCCGGCTCGCTCCGGTCGCGGTCGGGATGGACGTGCGCAGCCGCGGGTTTGATGCCGACACGCTCGCCGAGCGCGTTCGCGCGATCCCCGGGGTCGAGGCCGAGCTGCTCTATCTCGACTGCGCCGGCGGCGAGCTCATCCGCCGCTACGACGAGACCCGCCGGATGCACCCGCTTGCGCCCGATCGCCCCGCCGAGGACGGCATTGCCCGCGAGCGCGCCCTGACCGCGCGGTTCAAGGAGTCGGCGGACAGCGTGCTGGACACCACCGACCTCAAGCCCGCCGACCTGCGCGACGAGCTGATGCGGCGCTACGGCGGCGATTCGGACCAGCCGGTGCTGACCATCGCCTCGTTCGGTTTCGCGCGCGGCATCTCGCGCACCGCCGACCTGGTGTTCGACCTCCGCTTCCTGCCCAATCCGCATTGGGTCGACGAGCTGAGGCCGCTGACGGGGCAGGACGACGCCGTCCGCGACTATCTCCTTAATGATCCCGCCTGGAACGAGACGATGGACCGCATCGAATCGCTTCTCATCGACTGGATTCCCCGCTACTGGGCCGCGGGCAAAAGTTACGTGACCGTTGCGTTCGGATGTACGGGAGGGCGCCACCGCTCGGTGGCCGCGGCAGTCGAGATGGCTGAACGGTTGCGCAAAGCCGGATTTGCTCCGAATGTCCGCCACCGTGATCTCGCCTCACCGCCAAGGGACACGATCGAGCGTCATCGGTGGCGAGAGGCCGAGGCAGGCGAGTTGAACGAATGATCGGATTAGTGCTGGTGACTCACGGCCGCCTCGCGGCCGAATTCGTCACTGCGATGGAGCATGTGGTCGGCCCGCAGGAGGCGATCGAGGCGATTTGCATCGGTCCCGACGATGACATGGAGGCGCGGCGCAAGGACATCGCCGAGGCCATCGCCAAGGTCGAGCAGGGCCAGGGCGTGATCATCCTTACCGACCTGTTCGGCGGCACGCCCTCGAACCTCGCGATCAGCCTGATGAAGAGCGAGAACGTCGAGGTCATTGCCGGCGTCAACCTCCCGATGCTGATCCGGCTCGAGGGCGCGCGCAAGGTGATGCCGGTCCACGCCGCGGTCGCCGCCGCACGCGAAGCGGGCCGCAAATATATCTCGGTCGCCTCGGAGATCCTCGGGGAAGCGGCGGCTTGAACGCCGTTGCCCAGGAAGTCCGCATCGGCAACAAGCGCGGGCTCCATGCGCGGGCCAGCGCCAAGTTCGTCAACCTCGCCAGCCAGATCGATGCCGAGATCGAGGTTGAGAAGGACGGCAACCGCGTGTGTGGCACGTCGATCATGGGCTTGATGATGCTCGGCGCCGCGATGGGCGACACGATCGTCATCCACGTGAAGGGCGTCCACGCCGAAGAGGCGCTGACCAAACTCGTCGCGATGGTCGAGGAGAGGTTCGGGGAGGAATAATGCCCCGAGAAGTGACTGCTTTTTCCAATGCGACGGTCAAGCGGCTGCGCTCGCTCCGCGACAAGAAGGCACGGAGGGCGGAAGGCCTGTTCCTCGCCGAAGGCTTGAGGATCATCGCCGAAGCCCGCGACAGCGGCCTGCTGCCCGAGGTCATCGCCTTCTCGGCCGAGGGCGCGAAGCACCCCCTCGCCACTCAGATCATCGTCGAGGCGGAAGCCGCGGGTGCGGACGCGATCGAGACGACGCCCGACATCCTCGCCAAGATGAGCGGCAAGGACAATCCGCAGCTGCTGCTCGGCGCCTATCGCCAGCCGGACACTTCACTCGATCGGATCGACCGATCGAAAGCCGACCTGTGGATCGTGGCGCAGGCGCTGCGCGATCCTGGCAATCTCGGCACGATCCTCAGGACGGGAGACGCGGCCGGCGCCGGCGGACTGATCCTCGTCGACGATTGCGTCGATCCCTTCTCCGTCGAGGCGGTGCGCGCGTCGATGGGGGCGCTGTTCACGCAGGCGATTGCCACCGCGCGCTGGGACGAGTTCATCGCCTGGCTGCGCTCCGGTGAGGGCCAGCTGGTCGGGACCAGCCTTAAGGCGACCGACGACTATCTCGATACCAGGTACGAAAAGCCCTCCTTCTTGCTGATCGGCAACGAACAGCAGGGCTTGCCCACGCATTACGAGGCGGAGTGCGACCTCCTGGTCAAAATCCCGATGGCCGGGCGCGCCGACAGCCTCAACGCGGCGATGGCCACGGCCGTCATGGCCTTCGCCATCCGCTCGAGTTGGCGCTGACGGAACCCGCGCGTCGCCGCACGGTTGTTCCACGCATGAAAAGATATCTCGCGCTTCCGCTCACTCTATCGCTCGCGGGGTGCCTGACGCATCCCGCGCCGCCGCCGCCGCCCTATCACGCCGTCGGCACCGAGCCCTTCTGGAACCTGCTCATCGACGAGCACAATTTGACTTTCACCCAGCCCGACGCCGCGCCGGTCACGCAGCCGACCCCGAAGGTCATCGTCGGCATCGCCGGCGAGATATACCAGACGCCGCGGATCAACGTGAACATCGTCCACGGCAGCTGCAGCGACGGGATGAGCGACCGCACCTATCCCGACAAGGTCCAGGTCACGGTCGACGGGAGGCAGTTCAGTGGCTGCGGCGGGCTTTAGGCTGACGGCCCTCGCGGCGCTGACCGCGGGCTGCACCACCGTGACGGCGAGCCAGGCGAGCTTCGACGGCACCCGCTGGCACGTGACGGCGGTCAATGGCCAGGCGACACCCGCGGCCGGCGACTATTCGCTTCAGTTCGCGCAAGGCAACGTCGGGGCGCGCTTCGGCTGCAACCGCATCGGCGGGCGCTATTCGGCGCTCGGCGATTCGTTGCGGACGTTCGACGTGCACTCGACACTGATGGGTTGCCCCGAACCGGCAGCGACCTTCGAACGCCAGGGTTCGGCCGTGCTTACCGCCCCGATGCGCATCGCATGGAGCGGCGAGACGCGCCTGACGCTGAGCAACGACCAAGGATCGATCGCGCTGGAGCGCGTTCCTTAGTCGGCGAATCTTCGCGAATGTTCGCAGTGACGAGCAGGTTTCGCGAGCGCCGTTCAACCGATCAAAGAGCCGCTGGTGACGCCAGCAGACGAAATCCTATTTTGCAAGCAATGGGTTACTCCGCCGCGATCTGCGGCGGCTCGTCTGACTCGCTGAGGCTCAGCTCCTCGTCGGCATAGCGCGGCAGCGCCTCTACGGGGGTGAGCACGTCAATGTCGCGCCGCCCCGGCTCGATGTTGAGCTCGCGAAACTTGCGCGCGGTGACCAACGACCGCGTTTCAAAGCTGGCGACGAAGCTGTTGTAATTGTTGACCGCCGTTGAAAGCCCGCTCCCGACCTTGCGAAGATC
>DATEIK010000025.1:0-17092 GCA_035279065.1 Sphingomicrobium sp.
GCGTTTGCGGCATCGCCAAGCGTCTTCAGCAGATAGCCGTAGTTGAGCCAATGCGCGGCCGATTGCGGATTAAGCGCAATCAGCTTGCGGTACGCTTCGTCGGCCTGGTCGAGACCGCGCGTTTGCACCATCATTTCGGCCTTGAGCGCCAAGGCACGCTCGTGAACGGGATCGAGCTCCAGCGCTCGGTCATACACGCGCGCTGCCTTGAAGATCAGTTCGGGAATGTCCTCGCGAACGGCAATGCGCTGCAGCGTTGAGGCGAGATGAGCAAGAGCGTCCGGATTGTCGCCGTGAATGCGCGCGGAATGATCGAGGATCCGATCGGAGTCTGCGCGCAGCCCGCAATAAGCGGCAATCTCCGCCATCATGTGCATGGCCGGGGGATCGTTGCGGACCGCCGCGAGGTGCTTCCGCAGGAGGACTTCCGCCTCCTCCAGCTCATTCTCGTCAATCAATCGTCTCGCTTCGGCGACCTCCGGCGCGGATGACTTCGCATCCCGCTTGGGGCTCGGGAACTCCCGTTGGTACTGCCGCACCACCTCGCGCAGGCGTTCCGCGGCCGCTTCGTCCTGCGGCGCGGCCGCAACCGCCTTCCGGGCTCGATCCGCCGCTTCCCGCAGCTCGCCTTCCAAGCCCGCTTCGCGAGCATTACTTTCCGACGAATTCGACAGCATCGCCAGCCGCTTAGGAGCCAAGCGCCAATGGCGTCAATCTGGACGGACTAAGTGGCGGCGGACTTTCAACACCTTGCATAAAAGGCACAGTTCAGGACCGATTCATCAAAGTCGTTACGGCCGCCGTTGACACTTTGCGATCGGCTCGCAAAGCTGCGCCTCGTCAGCCACCGGCCGTTTGCCCCGGCCGGCCACGAGGGGAAAGTCGCATGGTCAATCGCACCCGTTGGAACGCGCCAATACGCGCGAGCCTTCTCGTCAGCGTCTCCGCAACCGCCGTCCTTCTCTCCTCGCCCGCCTGGGCCCAGACCGCCGACCAGCCGCCCGCGCCGCCGGTCGCAACTCCTCCGGCACCGCCGCCACAGAATCTCCAAAGTCCGCCCGCGAATCCCGAAGTTGGCGTGACTACCGGCGATACGGCCATCACGGACCGGAACCAGATCGTCGTCACCGGCTCCCGCATTCGGCAGCCCGAGTTCACCAGCCCCGACCCCGTTTCGTCGATCGATCCCGCGCTCGCCCGTCGCGAGGGCAAGACGGATACCGCCGACACGCTGCAATCCTCGCCGATCGCTGCGGGCTCGGCTCAGGTCACCGCTGCGATTTCGGCGAACCTGGTCACCAACGGCGGACCAGGCGCCCAGACCATCGACCTTCGTGGTCTTGGTCCGAACCGTACCCTCGTGCTGCTGAACGGGCGCCGCGCGGGTCCGGCCGGCACCCGCGGCGGCGTGTCGTCGTTCGATCTCAACGTTCTCCCGCAATCGATCATTAGCCGTGTCGACATTTTGAAGACCGGCGCCTCGTCGATTTACGGGTCGGACGCGGTCGCCGGCGTGGTGAACATCATCACCAAGACGGACACCAAGGGCCTCGAGATCGACGCGAACACGTCGATCCCGTTCAATGGTCACGGCAAGCAGTACCAGGCGTCAGCCACCTGGGGCACGACGTTCGACCGCGGCCACTTCATGGTCTCCGTCGACTATTACAAGCAAAAGGAGCTGTCGCGCGGCGACGTGTCCTATCTCGGTTGCCCCCAAGCCTACATCTTCACCGACGAAAGCCACAAGACACGGGCCGACCTGATCGACCCGCGGACCGGCAAATATCATTGCGAGGATTTGCCCTGGGGCCACATGTGGGCATACGAATACAGCGGTCAGCTCTACACGACGACCGGCCGCTACACCGGCAATCCTGTGCTGTTCCAGTTCCAGTACCCCGGCGAGAATCTCAACCTTCCGCCGATCGATGAGTCGCTCGGGTTCAACGCGCCGCCGGGATGGTTCCCGACCGGCTACGATGCCGCGTCGCAGGCCGTTCAGAACGACTATCACCCGTTCGTCGACGAGCAATCAATCATCCCCGAGGTGACCCGCTACACGCTCTACGCCGACGGATCCTACGAATTCACCGACGGGATCGAAGCCTATGCCGAATTCCTCGGCAACCGCCGCAAATCCTACCAGAATGGCTGGCGGCAGCTGTGGACCTACGGCTACGGCGAGGACTACGCCCCCAACAACCCCTGGGCTCAGGGCTGGGTCACGACCTACAACGTGCTGAGCCCGCTGACGATCACCAATCATTACGACCATGCGCAGCAAATCGATTACTGGCGCGGGGTCGGCGGCCTTCGCGGGGACCTCGGCGGATTCCTCAAGGGCTGGGCATACGACGCCTACGTCCAATACAGCCACAACAAGGGCCTGTATAAATCCGAGCAGTTCCTGCAGGATATTTACGATTCCACCTACTATCAGTCGGCGTCTTGCGTCGGCACGACGCTGCCCTTCTCCGGCAAGCAGTGCATGGACCTGCCGTTTGGGGACCCGTTCTGGCTGCGCGGCGAAATGACGCCCGAGCAGATCGACTATATGTTCGATTGGGATACCGGGAAGACGATCTACAAGCAGCTGAGCGGCGAAGCCTCGATGACGGGCAACTTGTTCGACATGCCCACGGGCGCGGGCGCGGTCGGCCTCGCTCTGGGCGTGACGGTTCGCCGCGATTCGATCGTCGATACCCCAGGGGACATCGTATACCCCGGGCCCAACCCTTATTATGATCCGTCGATACCGCTGACAGATCCGCGGTGCGCCACCCATGGCGGCGCTTATCCCTTCTATCCGTGCGAACCGGTCCACAGCAATGCCTGGGGCGTGGCCTCGACCGGGATCACCGCCGGCCACAGCGTCACCAAAGAGGCGTTCGGCGAAATCCAGGTTCCGATTCTGAAGGACAAGCCCCTGTTCAGGGATCTCTCCTTCAGCGGCGCTGCGCGCATTACGGACGTCACGACCACCCGCGCCTCTGACGGGTTTACCGACAAGGATAAGGGCAACTGGACGTACAAGCTGGGCGGCAATTGGGCAGTCAACACCTGGCTTCGGTTCCGTGGAACCTACGGCACGTCGTTCCGCGCGCCGGCGTTGTTCGAGGAGCTCAAGGCAAACGAATCTTCGTTCGTGTTCCCTTCCCGCGTCGATCCTTGCCGCAGGGTCAACGCGAACCTTGCGCAAGGCAACATCGGCCAGCTGCAGCATGATCGCTGCCTTCAGGAGCTGATCGGCCTGGGTTTGACCCCGACCGAGGCAGGCAACTATCCAGGCGGCACCGTTTCCGCGAACGTCAAGTCGCAGGGCGGCATCGGCGTGCTCGATCCGGAGACGTCGAAGGCCAAGACCGCCAGCGTCATCCTGACGCCGAGCTTCTCATTCCTCCCGGACACGAAGCTCAGCCTCGCGGTCGACTATTTCGACATCGAGGTCAAAGGCGAGGTTTCCCAGCTCGGAGCGAGAGCGATCCTCACGCAATGCTACACGGCCGCCACGTTCCCCAACCCGTTCTGCGCGCTGTTCAACCGGCTTGGGCCGGGCGCCGCTGATCCCGCCCAGCTCGGCGTGATCAACGACAAGTACATCAACATCGCGGACCAGACGACGCGGGGCATCGACGTCACCGGGCTGATCCAGCACCGGTTGGGCGGGCTCGGGCAGCTCAATTTCCTCGCGAACATGAGCTGGACGATCAAGCAAGGGTTCTCCCTGTTCCCGGACCAGCCGGAGGATCTGCTTGGCGTGATCGATCTCGACGGTGCGACCCGCACCGGTACGCGCAAGTGGGTTGGTGACTTCCGCCTGACGTGGCGCATCCCCGGCGGATGGAGCGCCTTCTGGGGAACCGAAATCTTCAGCGGCGCAAGCAACGAGAAGGAGTTCCGTGCCAATCACGGCGGCTCCCTGTGCACCGACTCCGTCGGCACCGACCTGGAGGGCAACGACACCAACGTCCCGATCTACGGTCATTATTGCGTCGACGTGAAGGTGCCGACTGCCTGGTATCACAACGCGTCGATCACCAAGGAGATCGGCAAGAAGCTGGAGATGACGCTGGGCATGCGCAACATCTTCGACAAGCGGCCGCCGAAAGTGAGCTTGCTCGGGAATGCCGGTGTTCCAGGGACGATCGGCCCGGTCGTTGCCACCTCCCAGTACGATTTCCTCGGACGGAGGGTGTTCTTCAACATCAGCAAGAAATTCTGATCCTTAACGCTTGGCTTTGGAGGGGGTGGCACTATTCTGCCGCCCCCTTTTTCTTGGGAAACATAAACCGTGGCTATGCAGGCCGTCGTCAAGGTTAGGCCCGACACGCTGGACGCGGAAACGGTCCGCTTCGCGCCGGAGCCACTTCGGCATCCGCTCTTTCTGAACAGCATCCCGAAAAGCGGCAGCCACCTGCTTCGCAATATCCTCAGGATGTTCGTTCCGATCGATCAGCAATATCGCGAGCAGTTCATCCAGTGGCCGAACATCCGGCAACATCTCGACGCGTTCGATCCTGGCCGAAACTACATGAGCTTCGGGCACCTGTTCTTCACCGACGGGCCAGCGATCGAACTGGCTCATGTCCGGAAGATCCTGCTCTTTCGAGATCCCCACGATTGGGTCTTGTCGCGCGCGCGTTTCTACCTCTCCGAAGAATTTCAGGGAGAGCTCGAGCATTTAAAGGACGGCCGCATCAGCGTCGACGATCTGCTGACGCTGATGATCTTCGGTATCCGGAACATTGTCCCCTCGCTGAGCAACATGTACGAGCTGAACGTCGTCGGGTGGCTCGCTTCGGATGTCTTTCCGGTCCGCTATGAACAGCTTCGTGATCATGTGAAGGACATCGAAACGCCCGAAGCCGAAGCCTATTTCGGTGCATTGTTCGACGCTTGCGGGATTTCTCCGCTGCCGGGGAACTGGCGCGAGCGGGTAAGGGTGGGTGCCGATCGCCGGCAAAGCGGGACCGCGCGGGAGAACCTCACGGGCATCCGCGTCAAGCTTCCCGAGGAGCTTCCCGAGAAGCACCGGCGGTTGATCGAATATGCCGCCCCGGGCTTACGATCGATCCTCGGCTATTCAGATCGTTGAGCAATGAGCACGCTTGCCGCCTATCCTCGCCTAAACCAGGCTGAAGAGGAGCTGTCCAAGGGCCGTTTCCAGGCGGCGTCCAACATCGTCATCCAGCACCTTCGCGAGAATCGAAACGAACCGCGCGGGCTTGCGCTTCTCGGCTCGATCGCGATGCGGACGGGCGCCCTGGTGCAGGCCGAGCAATTCCTTCGACAAGCCATCGCGCTGGGCTCGCGTTCGCTCGACGTGCAGCGAGAACTCGCATCCGTCCTGCATCAGCAAGAGCGTCTGGCCGAGGCCCTGAGCGCCGTCAGCGTCCTTGAGCCCAAGATTGACGACCTCCAGATCAGCGGTGCGAAAGCGTTGATCCTCGACAAGCTCGGCCGCAGCGCCGAAGCGCTCGAGGCGCACGAGAAACTCCTGCCCAAATACCCGAACGATCCAAGGATTTGGCACGCATACGGCAACAGCCTGCGCTGGGCGGGTCGGAACGACGACGCCATCGCGGCTTACCGCCGCTCGACCGCAATTGATTTCGAATACGGCGATGCGTGGTGGGCGCTCGCCAACATCAAGAACAGGGTCCTGACCGACGAGGACATCAAGACGATGAACTCGGCCCTCGAGATCGCGATCGACGAGCGAAACATCGTCCCGCTTCATTTCGCCCTGGGTCGAGCCTGGCACGACCGCAAGAAGCACGAGCGCGCGTTCCGCCATTTCGAGGCGGGCAATCGCATGCGTGGCGACACGATCAATTACAGGCCGGAGGATTTGAGCTCCGAAGTCGACGAGATCATGCGGCTGTTCGATCGCAATTTCTTCGAGCGGCGCGAAACCGCCGCTCCGGCCGACGAGCCGACACCGATCTTCCTGATCAGCATGCCGCGCGCAGGCTCAACGCTGCTCGAACAGATGCTCGACCGGCATCCCGACATCGAAGCTGTCGGTGAGCTGGCCTACGCGCGTGCGCTGGTCCGCAGCGCACTCGAGATCCACACCCGCCGCCGGCCGGTCACGGTGCCGCAAATGGTTGCCGCGATGAGCCCCGAAGAGGCGCGCGCCTACGGCCAGGATTATATGCATCGCGCGTCGCTCCACTGGACCGGCCGGCCGCGCTACTTCGTCGACAAGATGCCGATGAACTGGAGCGAAGTCCCGTTCATCTGGCGCATCCTCCCCCAGGCGCGGTTCATCGAGATCCGCCGCAACGCGATGGACTGCTGTTTTTCGAACTACATCCACTATTTCTCGCGCGCCCACTCTTCGTCCTTTTCGCTCGACCATATTGGCCGGGCCTATGTCGACAAGGCGCGCATGCTGGACCACCTGCGCTCGGTTGCGCCGGGGCTCATCCATTTCATTCGCTACGAAGATCTCATCGAGAATCCGGAGCCGGTCCTTCGAGGAACGCTCGACTACCTCGGCCTGGAATGGGACCCGGCGCTGTTGAAATTCTACGAATCCGACCGCGTCGTCCGAACGCCCAGCGTTGAGCAGGTGCAGCAGCCGCTCAACCGCAAGGGGCTCGGCACATGGAAGCCCTATGCGGAATGGCTCGGGCCGCTGCGCGAGGCGCTGGGACCGCTCGCCGACGCTTAAGATCAGTAGCGGTAGTGGTCCGGCTTGAACGGGCCTTCGCTCGAAACCCCGATATAGTCCGCCTGCTTGTCGTTGAGCTTGGTCAGCTTCACGCCGAGCTTGTCGAGGTGCAGCCGCGCGACCTTCTCGTCGAGGTGCTTGGGCAGGACGTAGACGTCGTTCTTGTACTGGTCGCTCTTGGTCCACAGCTCGATCTGGGCGAGGACCTGGTTGGTGAAGCTCGAGCTCATGACGAAGCTCGGGTGACCCGTCGCGTTGCCGAGGTTCACCAGCCGGCCCTTGCTGAGGACGATGATCTTCTTGCCGTCCGGGAACTCGACCTCGTCGACCTGCGGCTTGATCTCGGTCCACTTGAAGTTGGCCAGCGCGCCAATCTGGATCTCGCTGTCGAAGTGGCCGATGTTGCAGACGATCGCCATGTTCTTCATCGCCCGCATGTGGTCGAGCGTGATCACATCCATGTTGCCGGTCGCGGTGCAGAAAATGTCGGCGCGAGTGACCGCTTCCTCCATCGTCACGACCTCATACCCCTCCATCGCCGCCTGGAGCGCGCAGATCGGGTCGATCTCGGTTACCAGCACGCGGGCACCGCCGTTGCGCAGCGACTGCGCCGAGCCCTTGCCGACATCGCCGAAGCCGGCGACGACCGCGACCTTGCCGGCGAGCATCACGTCGGTCGCGCGGCGGATCGCGTCGACCAGGCTCTCGCGGCAGCCGTAGAGATTATCGAACTTGGACTTGGTGACGCTGTCGTTGACGTTGATCGCCGGGAACGGAAGCTTGCCCTTCTTGGCGAGGTCGTAGAGCCGGTGGACGCCGGTCGTCGTTTCTTCGCTGACGCCTTTGATCGCTTCGACGGTCTTGGTGAGGTAGCCCGGCCGTTCGCCCAAGAAGCGCTTCAAGGTCGCGACGAATATTTCCTCTTCGTCGTTCGAAGGCGAGAACAGTTCCTCGCCCTGCTCGGCGCGATAGCCCCACAGCGCGAACATCGTCGCGTCGCCGCCGTCGTCGAGGATCATGTTGCAGGTGCTGTCGCGGCCCCAGTCGAAGATGCGAACGACGTAGTTCCAGTAGTCCTCGAGCGTTTCGCCCTTGATCGCGAACACCGGCACGCCGCGCGCGGCGATCGCCGCGGCCGCATGGTCCTGGGTCGAAAAGATGTTGCAGCTCGCCCAGCGCACTTCCGCGCCGAGCTCGATCAAAGTCTCGATCAGCACCGCGGTCTGGATCGTCATGTGCAGCGAGCCCGTGATGCGCGCACCCTTCAGCGGCTTGGAGGCACCGAACTCCTCGCGCAGCGCCATCAGGCCTGGCATCTCGGTCTCGGCGATCTCGATCTCCTTGCGGCCGAAATCGGCAAGGCCGATATCCTTCACGACATAGTCGTCAAAACGGGTGTCAGCCTGCGTCGCCACGTGGGGATTCTCCGGATTCATTGATGGTGCGCTTCCTTGCGCCGGTCGCGCAGCCCCTAGCCGCGCACCGTCCGGAAGGCAAATATAAAGATTTCTTTATATGTTGGTCTCAGGCCGCGCCCGTCTCGCTGGTCAGCAGGCGCGGGTCGACGCCTTCGGCCTTGAACGCCGCGGCCCAGCGCTCGTCGGCCGGCGTTTCGAACAGTATCCTGGCGTCGCCATGCGCGGCGAACCAGCCGTGGCGGGTCATTTCCTCGTCGAGCTGGCCTTCGCCCCAGCCGGCATAGCCGAGCGCCGCAATCCATTGCCTGGGGCCGCGCCCCTCGGCGATCGCGCGCAGCACGTCGATCGTCCCGGTCATCGCGAACAACGGCCCGTCGGGACCGGCGACGTGAAGCGTGTCCTGCCCGCCCCAATCCTCCGAATGGAGGATGAAGCCGCGGCCCGGCTCGACCGGACCGCCATGGTGCACCGCGCTGTCGGGCGCCTGGCCGGGGTCGATGTCGAGCTGGCGCAGAAGCCCGCGAAACGTGATGCCGGCGCGCTTGTGGCCGATGCCAATGCCGATCGCGCCATTCTCGTCGTGGACGCACATGGCGATGACGGCGCGTTCGAAGCGGGGGTCGGCCATGCCCGGCATCGCCAGCAGCAACTTGCTCGACAGGAAGGCCGGTTGCTCCGCCATCATCGCGACCATGGTCCGCCCCGTGGCGTCGGACAAGCCTTGAGGCGGCCACCCGGCACGCCTATCTCCCGCCCCGACCCTACGCGAGGAGATTTCCCCATGACCATCCAGGTCGGCGACCGCCTGCCCGACGTTCCTTTGTCCATTGCCGGTGCCGACGGCCCGCAGCCCACCACCAGCGCCGAATATTTCGGCGGCAAGCGCGTCGCGCTGTTCGCGGTGCCGGGCGCGTTCACGCCGACCTGCTCGGCGCGGCACCTGCCCTCCTACGTCGACAAGGCGCAGGAGCTCAAAGGCCAGGGCATCGACGAGATCGCCTGCATCTCGGTCAACGACCCGTTCGTGATGGCGGCCTGGGGCGAGCGCGACGGCTCGACCGACATTACCATGCTGGCTGACGGCAACGGCGCATTCGCCGAAGCCACCGGCCTGACCATGGACGGCAGCAAGTTCGGTCTCGGCCAGCGCTCGCAGCGCTATTCCATGATCGTCGACGACGGGGTCGTCGAGCAATTGAACGTCGAGGCGCCGGGCGAATATCGGGCGTCGAGCGCCGAGCACATGCTCGACCAGCTGGCGACCGCGTAACGACCTTTTACGGCTGAACGCGGCCCCGCCTCCCCTCGCCGCTCGGTGCTCGCGAAGCGCCGAACGGCAGGCGCTCTCAATCGTTTAATCCGGATGGGAAGCGTAACAATCAGAGGAGACCAGCTTATGCCCCGCAACAGCAATCGAAGCGGCCGCAAGAACAACAACCCGTCCGGCCGCAACCAGTATAGCGACTGGGGCGTGATGGAGATGGCGCGCGAGCGTCCGATCGCAGCCGCGGCCGCTGCAGCCGGCGCCGCCGCGGCCGGCCTGTTCCTATGGTCGAAGCGGACCGCGATCAGCGACCAGCTGAGCAACCTCAGCGACCAGTTCAGCGAATGGCGCGAAGGCATGAATTCGAACGGCGAGTTCGACGATACTGCGGGCCTCACGACCACCGCATCGACCGGCCGCGGCATGAGCGAAACCGGCGGCGGCAACGCCAGCCTCGGCCGCCAAAGCGGCGGCAGCGGAATGTCGACGACCGCGAGCGGCCGCGGGCGCGCCAAGAGCCGTCCGACGACCTGACGCGGCTTTGTTGGAACTGACGAAGGGGCGCCGTCGCGGCGCCCCTTTTTCTTACGCCGCTACCAGCCGCACTGCTTGCCCTGGTTCTGCTGCTGCAGCCACGCCTGCAGCGGAGCGAAATATTCGAGCATCGGCTTGCCCGAAATCTCGCGCGTGCCGGTGAAGGCTTCGAGCGCATCGGGCCACGGGTGTGACGCGCCCATCGCCAGCATGGCGTTCAGCCGCTGACCGACCTGCTTGTTGCCGTAGAAGGTGCAGCGGTGCAGCGGGCCCTTCCAGCCGGCAATGTCGCATGCCGCCTTGTAGAACTGGAACTGAAGCACGCGGGCGAAGAAGTACCGCTCGTAGGTCGTATTGCCCGGGATGTGGAACTTGGCGCCCGGGTCGAAATCGGCCTCTGAGCGCGGAACCGGCGGCACCACGCCCTGGTATTGCTGCTTCAGGTCGACCCAGGCCTGGTTGTATTTCGTCGGCGGGGTCGAGCCGTCGAACACGCCATAGCGCCATTTGTCGACGATGTAGGCGAAGGGCATGAAGGCGACCTTGTCCATCGCCTGGCGCAGCAGCAGCCCGATATCCTTGTCAGCCGAGGGCACCTTGCTTCGGTCGAGCAGCCCGATCTGGACGAGATATTCGGGCGTCACGGACAGCGCGATGAAGTCGCCGATCGCCTCGTGGAAGCCGCCATTCGCGCCGTTCTGATAGAGGAACGGCTGCTGATTGTAGGCGCGCTGGTAGAAATTGTGCCCGAGCTCGTGGTGGATGGTCACGAAGTCGTCGGAATTGACCTTGGTGCACATCTTGATGCGCAGATCGTCCTTGAAATCCACGTCCCAGGCCGAGGCATGGCAAATCACGTCGCGGTCGCGCGGGCGAGTGATCTGAGAGCGTTGCCAGAAGGTCTCGGGAAGCGCGGGGAAGCCGAGCGAGGTGTAAAAACGCTCGCCGGTCTTGACCATGTCGACCGGCGTGTAGCCCTTCTTTTTCAAGAGGTCGCCGATGTCGTACCCGATGTCGCCGGCGCCTTTTGGAGCGACGATGTCATAGACATTGCCCCACTCCTGCGCCCACATGTTGCCGAGCAGGTCGGCGCGGATCGGGCCGGTTGCGGGCTGAATCGCCGAACCGTACTTCTGGTTGAGCTTGGTCCGGACGTAGCAATGCAGCTGCTTGTAGAGCGGATCGAGCTCGCCCAGCAGCCGGTCGTACATTGCCGAGAATTGCTCGGGGCTCATGTCATACTGCGAGCGCCACATGGCGCCGGTGTCGCCGTAGCCCAGCTCCCTGGCGCCGCCGTTCGCGATTTCGACCATGCGAATATAGTCGGGCTTCATCGGCCTGCCGGTCGTCTCGTGCCACGACTGCCAGACTTCCGCGAGTTGTTTGGGATCGCGCAGGGTCCCCATCAGTGCTTCGGCATCGTCGCCGGTGATGACCTTGCCGTTGTGTCTCGCGCGGCCTTTGCCATAGGCCGATTGCAGCCGCGTCGTGATGTCATTGAGCTCGGCGGCCGCACCGCGCGTGGTCGGCGCGGCGAGCGTCAATCCGCCGCGCAGCAGGTTGAGCTTGCGCACGGTGTCGGAATCAAGTCCGGGAACCTGCAGCCACTTGGCCGCCTCGGTTGCGTATTTGACGCCCTTCTCGGTCGCGATCGTCCCGAAATAGCTGTTCAGCATGTCGGTATCGTCGGTGATGTAGGTCGCGTTGACCCAGGCGGCACGCGACCCGATCAGGCTCACGCCTTCGAGGTCCTTTTCGGCCGCGGCGACGAACTCGCGCGCGCCTTCGGGTGTCAGCGCGGGCTCTGGCGCCACGGCCGCTGGACGAGCTTCTGCGGTGGGCGCGACGGGCGGCGGCGCTGCGGCAGTGGTTGCACAGGCGGCGAGCGCCAAAGCGGTGAGCGATACCGATGCGGCAAGTTTCATGAATCCCTCTCCCCAGAGAAATCTTTTGTGCGGCGTGCACTCAGGACTGGGGCTTGCCAGCGCCGTTCGTCAAGCGGCCGGAAACGTTCGTCAGGCGGCGAGGAAGCGCGCGATCGACTCGCCGAGTTCCGGCCTGGTCACCGAGCTCATGTGCGTCCCCGGCACTTCCTCGAAGATGGCATGAGGGAGCACGTTCGCCAGCTCCTCGGCCGAGCCGTTATCGTCGTCCTGGTCCCCGCACACCACGAGGGTCGGCATCGTGAAAGCCTCGAGCCACGCCATGAAGGCATCCTCGAAGCTCTCGAGCAGCAGGCCTGCGGCGACGCGGTCGACCTTCTGGCTTTTCATGAACTGGATCGACAGCCAATGCGGGTCGCCCCGCTTGACCGTGTCGAACATCGCGATCGCCTCGAGGAAGAAGGTCTTGCGTCGCTTCCAGTTGCGCAACCCCTCGAGCCCAGCTCCGCCGAGGATCGCGCGGCGCGGCCGCAACCCCTCGCCGACGCCCTCCACCGTCGTCCGCGCGCCGAGCGAAAAGCCGCCGAGGTCGAACTCCATGAGCTCCAGATGGGCGATCAGCTCGCGCAGGTCGCGCGCCAGGATGCCCTTGGGATAATGCTCAGGCCCATGCGGCTTGCCGCTCAGCCCATGGGCGCGAAGGTCGGGCATGATCACGCGAAAGCCCGCGGCGGCGATCCGCGCCGCATGGCCGAACTTGATCCAGTTCATGTCGGCGTCGGAAAACAGCCCGTGGAGCAGGATCACCGGCCTGCCCTCGCCCAGCTCGTGATAGGCCAGGTCGACGCCGTCCGAAGCGGTCCAACGATGGACTTCGACTTCGCTCATTAGAACTCGCCCTCTCTTGGTGCGGCGCCTCTTGCGCGGCTAAGGGGCGGCATGTCCAGCATCCCAACATCCGATGAACTCGCCAAAGATGCACGCTGGCTGGTGCAGGCGGTCGGCACAGAGGCAGGCGTCGCCCGGATCGTCGAGATGGACCGCGAAGCCTATCGCCAGGCGAGCTTTCTCGATGACCGGATGTTCCAGATCGAGCGCAACCGGATGCCGGTGCCGTGGGATGTTATCGACCAGGCTTCGCACCTGATGAACCGGCGCGATGCGCGCTGGATCTTTCATCTAAGCCACGTCGGGTCGACGCTCCTCTCCCGCCTGCTGGGCGAAGTCCCCAATGTCTTGTCTATCCGCGAGCCGCGCTTCCTCCGCGATGTCATGCCGACCTCGCCGTCCATCCGCGCGAAGTTTCTGCCGACTGCGCAATTGCTGTTTTCACGGACGTTCGCGGCAAACGAAGTCGCAATCGTCAAGACGACCAGCTTCGTCAGCGAGATCGCCTCGGAACTGGTGCCCGTCGGCGGGCGCGCCTTGTTCATGTACGTGGGCGCGAACAGTTTCATCCCGAAGATGCTCGCCGGCGAAAATTCCAAGCCGGAATTGTCTTACCGCGCTGCCGACCGGACGCTGCGGCTGGAAAAGCGGGGCATCGTCTTGCCGGAGGCTCGGGGCGATGCCGACCTCGCCGCCGCAGCCTGGGCGTGCGAGATGACCTCGCTCGAGGCGGCGGCCGACGTAATGCCCGACCGCCAGATCGGCTGGATCGACTTCGACCGAATGCTGGCGGATGTCCTGGCGACTTTGACGAGCAGCGCCGAGCTGCTCGGCTTTGAGGCAACCCCGGAGCAGCTGGAGGCGATCGCCCACGGGCCCCTGCTCGGCCGCTATTCCAAGGCGCTCGAGCACGAATATAGCCCGGGTCTCAGGCGACACATCATCCACCAGGCCAAGGTCCGCCATGAGCGCGAAATCCATGGCGCCCTTGCCATGTTGCACGCCGCAGCCGAGAAGTCGCCGCTGCTGGCGCGCGCGCTCGCGCGATCGGGGGAAAGCTGATGTACCGGGTGTTGCCAATCCTGACCGAGGCCGAAGTGGCCGAGTGCCGGCGCATCGCTGCGTCGGCCAAATTCGTCGACGGACGGATCAGCAACCCGCACAACACCGCCAAGCAGAACGAGCAGCTGCACGACGCGGCGCCCTATCAGCAAAGCTCCGAACTTCTCCGCCAGGCGCTGATCCGCAGCGAGGAATTCCGCAATTTCGCCTTCGCTTACGCTTTGGCGCCGCCGATGATGACGAGGTACAAGCCGGGCATGAAATATGGCGCGCACGCCGACGCCGCCTTCCTGCCGCTGCCGCAGGGCACCATCCGCAGCGACCTGTCGTGCACCATCTTCCTCAACGAGCCCGAGGACTATGACGGCGGCGAGCTGCACATCCGGCTCGGCGACGCGGACCTTTCTTTTAAGCTCAGGCCCGGCGAAGCGGTGGTCTATCCATCGGACACGCTGCACGAGGTCGTGCCCGTGACCAAGGGCGAGCGGCTGGTCGCGATCACCTTCATCCAGAGCCGGATCCAGGACCCGTTCCGCCGCAACCTGCTCTTCACCCTGAACGAGATCGCCGCGCTCGAGGGCAGCAACATGGCGCCCGACAATTTCACGCGGCTGCAGCTGGTTCAGAACCAGCTGCTGCGCCACTGGGCCGAGACGCCCTGACTTCGTCCCTTCGTCACTTCGAACCATAGTTGTTGGCCCGGCCCCGCCGGCGCGGCAGCCTCGGGTCATTGAGCAACCACTCGGGGGGCAATGACCATGACGAAGATCGACCGACGCGCGCTTTTGACGACCGGAGGCGCGCTCAGCGTCGCCGCGCTCGGAATTGCCGGCGCCAGGGCCATTGGTGCGCCGCCAGCGACGACGGCGGCAGCGCCGGATTTCGGCGGGCGCATTCCCGTTGCGTTCGTGATGGGACCGGGATCGACGATGATCGACTTCGCGGGGCCCTGGGAGGTGTTCCAGGACGCCGGCGATGGCGAGAACCAGGCCTTCTACCTTTACACGGTGTCGGACTCGACCGACGAGATCATGACCACCGGCAACTTCCTCAACGACAAGATGAACGGGCTGCGCTTCCGGCCCGACTACGGTTTCTCCGATGCGCCCCAGCCGCGCGTGATCATGATGGGTGCTCAGGGCGGCCACACGCCGGCAAAGATCGACTGGATCCGCAATGTGTCAGCAAAGGCGGACTACGTCTTCTCGAACTGCACCGGCGCGTTCCTGCTGGCCAAGACCGGCCTTCTCGACGGGCTCCAGGCGACCACCCACCACGACTTCTTCGACGGGTTCGAAAAGCAATTCCCGAAGGTCAAGCTGGTCCGCGATGCGCGCTACGTCGACAACGGCAAGATCATCACCTCGGGCGGCCTCACCTCGGGCATCGACGGCGCGCTGCACATTGTCGAGCGAATGCTGGGGCGCGAGCGCGCCGAGCGAACGATCGCCTACATGGAATATAGCGGCGAAGGCTGGCGCACGCGCGCCCGCGCTTAAGCCGCCTTCTGCAGGTGCTTGCGGCCGAGCAGCTCGGCGATCTGGACGGCGTTCAGCGCCGCGCCCTTGCGCAAATTGTCGCTGACGACCCATAGCGACAGGCCGTTGTCGACCGTCGGGTCCTCGCGCACGCGGCTGACGAAGGTCGCATAGTCACCGACGCATTCGACCGGCGTCACGTAACCGCCCGCCTCGCGCTTATCGACGAGCATCACGCCTGGCGCCTCGCGCAGGATCGCCTGCGCCTGCTTTGCGCTGATCTCATTCTCGAACTCAATATTCACCGCTTCCGAATGGCCGACGAACACCGGCACGCGAACGCAGGTCGCACTGACCTTGATCGCCGGGTCGAGAATCTTCTTGGTCTCGACCACCAGCTTCCACTCTTCCGTGGTCGAGCCGTCGTCGAGAAAGTCGCCCGCCTGGGGAATGACGTTGAACGCGATCTGCTTGGGATAGACGTCGGGCTCGGTCGGATCGCCGACGAAGATATTGCGTGACTGCTCGAACAGCTCGTCCATGCCCTTTTTGCCGGTGCCCGAGACCGACTGATAAGTGGCGACGACGACACGCCTGATCTTCGCCGCTTCGTGCAGCGGCTTGAGCGCGACGACCAGCTGCGCCGTCGAGCAATTGGGGTTCGCGATGATGTTCTTCTTGGCATATCCGGCAATCGCCGCCGCATTCACCTCGGGCACGATCAGCGGCACGTCGGGGTCCATCCGGAACGCCGAGCTGTTGTCGATCACCGTGCAGCCTTGGCTCGCGGCGATTGGCGCATATTTCTGGCTGACCGACGCTCCGGCGCTGAACAGCGCGATATCGAAGCCGGTGAAGTCGAAATGCTCGAGGTTCTTGACCTTCAGCGTCTCACCGGAATCGCCGAAGTCGATCTCGTCTCCAGTCGAGCGCGGCGAAGCGACCGCCACCAGCTCGTCGAGCGGGAATTGCCGCTCGGCGAGGACGTTGAGCAGCTCGCGCCCGACATTGCCCGTCGCTCCGACGACCGCGACCCGGTAACCCATGTCTCTCACTTCCGTTGGTTCGAACCCGGCGGCGAGTTGGGCGTCGCGCCCCTGATTGTCAACGCGGCCAAAGCTGTCACTATCCCGCGCCTCGGGAGGGGGGCGACATGGCAAGACGAGTTCGCGCGCTGCTGATCTTTGCGCTGCTGCTCGCGGGCTTTGCGCTCAAGGGCCTGCTGCTCGAGCCCCCACGCGCAGCCTCGTCCGGCCAATTCAACACCGGGCGCGCCATCGCCCGGCTCGAGCGCATTCTCGGTGACCAGCGCCCGCATCCGGTCGACAGCCAGGCCGACGATGCGGTGCGCAACCGCCTGATCGCCGAGTTGCGCGCGATCGGTCTTCAACCGCAGGTCCACGAGGCGATGGACTGCAGCGCGATGCCGGGGACGCGCTTCGTCAGCTGCTCGCACGTCCGCAACGTGATCGCGACGATCCCGTCGCTGCGGGCGGGACCGCATGTCCTGCTCAACGCCCATTATGACAGCACGCCGACAGGGCCCGGTGCGGGCGACGACGGGCTCGGCGTCGCGGTGCTGCTCGAGATCGGCGCGATCCTCGAAACGGCGCCGCCGCCGCGGCCGGTCACGTTGCTGTTCAATGAAGGCGAGGAATATGGCCTCAACGGCGCCCACGCGTTCGTTCGCACCGATCCGCTGGCCCGCGAGGTCAATTCGCTGATCAACATCGACAATCGCGGAGTCACCGGTCCAGCGCTGATGCATGAGACGAGCGAGCCGGACGCGGCCGCGATCAGCATCTACGCTTCGGCGACACGCCGGCCCTACGCCACTTCGATCAGCAGCGATTTTGCCCGGCTGATCCCCAATTACACGGACG
>DATEIK010000026.1:0-2119 GCA_035279065.1 Sphingomicrobium sp.
TTGATCTCCGGCTTCGAGGCCCGCGGAGCGACCTTGAACACGACCGAGTTGGTCTCCGACAGCATCGTCGACTTCTCGGTGATGTGCGGCGCGAGCACGATGTCATAGTGGCGCGCGTCGGGCGCCTGCTGCTGCTTCTTAGCCATTAGTTGGCCCCTCCCGGGAGGGCGAACCGCGCCTCCAGCGTTTCGACCGCGGCGCGGGTCAGCACCAGGGTGTCGTGCCGCATGATGTCATAGACGTTCGCACCGACCGCCGGCAGCAGGTTGATGCTCTCGAGGTTCGACGAAGCGCGGGCGAAACCGACGTTCAGCGCGTCGCCGTCGATCACCAGCGCGGTCTTGCCGAAACCGAGGCTCGACAGCTTGGTACGAAGCTCCCTGGTCTTGCCGTCCTTCAGGTCGAGATTGTCGAGGACGATGAGATTGCCCTCCTTCGCCTTCGATGACAGCGCCATCTTGAGGCCGAGCTGGCGAACCTTCTTGTTCAGGCTCGAGGTGAACACGCGGGCGCGGGGGCCGTGGGCCTTGCCGCCGCCGATGAAGATCGGCGCCTTGCGGTCGCCGTGGCGAGCGGTGCCGCCGCCCTTCTGCCGGCCGTACTTCTTGCCGGTGCGGGCGACGTCGCTGCGCTCACGCGCGGCGCGAGCCGGGGCGCGGCGGTTGATCAGCTGCCAGGTGACGACGCGATGCAGGATGTCGGCGCGCGGCTCGACCCCGAAAATCTCGTCCTTGAGCTCGATGTCTCCGGTCTTGCCGGTGTCGAGCGTTTGAACCTTGACCTTCATCACTCGCCTTCCTTGCCTTCGTCGGCGTCGGAGGCAGGCTTGGCCGCCTCCTCAGCCGCTTGGGCCTTTTCATTTTCGGCAGACTGGGCCGCGTCTGCGGCTTCAGCCTCGGCCGCCTCGGCAGCCTGAGCTTCAGCAGCGGCACCCGCTTCCTGCTCGGCGGCGATCGCCGCGACTTCCTCGTCGCTCGGCAGCGCCGGCATCTCGTGGACCGCGGCATCATCGACCAGGCCAGCGGCCGGGATTTCGGATTCGTCGATCTTGGCCTTGGTGTCGACGAGGCCCGCCGGGAACGGCGCATTATCGTGACGCGGCAGCTTGATCGCGTCGGTGACGGTCAGCCAGCTGCCCTTGTGGCCCGGAACCGAGCCCTTGATGAACAGCAGGCCGCGGATCGGGTCGGTGCGGACGACCTCGAGGTTCTGCTGGGTGCGATTGCGCGCCCCCATGTGGCCGGCCATCTTCTTGTTCTTGAACACGCGTCCGGGGTCCTGGCGGTTGCCGGTCGAGCCGTGAGAGCGGTGCGAGACCGACACGCCGTGGGTCGCGCGAAGGCCGCCGAAGCCCCAGCGCTTCATCGCGCCGGCGAAGCCCTTGCCCTGAGTCACGCCGGCGACGTCGACCAGCTGGCCCGGAACGAAATGGTCGGCGCTGATCGCCGCGCCCACGTCGAGCAGGCCGTCCTCGTCGACGCGGAATTCCGCGACGCGAACCTTGGGCTCGACTTCGGCCTTGCCGAAGGCGGAGCGCTGCGGCTTGGCGACGTTCTTGGCCTTCGCCTTGCCCGCGCCGAGCTGGACGGCGGTATAGCCGTCCTTGTCCTTCTCGCGGCGGCCGACGACCTGCAGCTCGTCCAGCTGCAGGACGGTAACCGGCACGTGCCGACCGTCCGCCTGGAACAAGCGGGTCATTCCGACCTTTTTCGCGATCACGCCGGTGCGCATGATCAAAACTCCTCGAACAGAGGCACATGGGGTTCCCCATGTGCGTGAAGCCCATCCAAATGTTTGCGTGCCCCGCCTGGGCTAGTGCTCCCGAGAGAGCGGCGGGGACGCAGCCCGGAGCTGACCTCCGGCGGTATCACCCAATTTCTGTTCCCCGGCGAAGGCCGGGGTCCAGGCCACCCCCGCTTTCGCGGGGGCTAAAGGTAAACTCGCCTAGGCGAGTTTAATCTCGACGTCGACGCCCGCGGCGAGATCGAGCTTCATCAGCGCATCGACCGTCTGCGGCGTGGGCTGCACGATGTCGAGCAGCCGCTTGTACGTCCTCACCTCGAACTGCTCGCGCGACTTCTTGTCGACGTGCGGCGAGCGGTTGACGGTGAATTTCTCG
>DATEIK010000027.1:0-7159 GCA_035279065.1 Sphingomicrobium sp.
CTCGAAGTCTATAAGGCGAGCGAGGCCGACATTCCCGAAGGCGGCGTCGGCGGCACCATCAACGTCATCAGCCGCCGGCCGTTCGACCTTCCCTCCGGCAGCTTCAGCCTGACCGCGCAGGGCAATTACAACGACCTCGCCGACAAATGGGCGCCGCAGGTGTCCGGCCTTGCCAGCTGGAAGAATGCGGCCGAGACCTTCGGAGTCCTCGCGACCGGCTTTTACCAGGAGCGCTACTTCCGCCGCGACGGCCAGGAATTCCTCGGCTACGCGACCTACGCGAACTTCAACGGCACCGGTCAGACCGTCGCCGCGCCGAATCTCATCGGCTCAGCCTATTTCACGCAGAAGCGCGTTCGCAAGGGCGGGACGCTGGCGCTGCAGTTCCGGCCCAGCCCCGCGTTCGAGCTTGACGTCAATGGCCTCTACTCGCGGCTCGACGCGAACAACGTGAACCGCAACTCGATGGCGTGGATCAGCCGTGTCCTCGGCAACAACTCGACCCCCGGCACGCCGGGTTACGCGCTGACGTCGGCGACCGTGACTGGCGGCTATCTCACTGCCGCCAGCTGGGCGAATATGACCGCCGGTGACGACGACACCGCGCCGGCGGCGGTCAACGGCCGCGTCCAGGACGACATTTTCCGCGACGCTTTTTCATCGACCTGGGATATCAATGCCGACGCGCGCTGGAACGTTTCGGACCGCGCGATCGTCACCGGGCAATTGGGCTACACCAAGGGCAAGGGCGCGACGAGCGACACCTACGCCTGGGAAACCTACTGGAACACCGGCGTCACCTACCAATTCCAGGGCAAGGGCGCGGTCGTCACCTATCCGGGGCTGCCGAGCGACCCGACGTCGCCAGCCTATCTCAACAATTTCTACAGCTGGTCGTGGGGCGGCCACATCGTTTCGCCCGACAGGGAATTCTACGCCCGCGGCGACCTCGAATATGATTTCGGCGACAGCTTCCTCAAATCGATCAAGGTCGGCGCCCGCTACACCGACCACAAGCGAGCGCTCAACTACATTGCTTATTCGTGGCCGGGGAACGGTTTGTTTTCGGGCACTCAGGGGGTCAATCTCGCGACCGTGTTCAACGGCGGCGTCACGCCATCCGACTTCGGCGACGGCCTGACCGGCGTCGAGGGCTATTCGTTCGCGGACAAGGACCTGGTTCTGCAGACGCTCGGCACCAACGGCGGCCGTATCTTCGATTTCTATCCGCAGGCGAGCTTCTCGGTGAAGGAGCAGACCGAGGCGGGGTACGCGATGGCGCGCTTCGACGACGACAGCCACTGGCGCGGCAACCTCGGCGTCCGCGCGGTCCGCACCAAGCTCAATACGCTGCAATATTCGCCGACTGCGCCCGTCGCCAACGCGACCAGCATTTTCTGCGCGACCTGCGGCTCGGTCGAGACCAACCGCAGCTACTGGGATATTCTGCCGAGCGCGAACGTCACCTACAGCGTCCGGCCTGATTTGCTGCTGCGCGGCGGCGTCGCGCGCGTGATGACGCGGCCGGGTTATGCGCAGCTCGCGGGCGCCTTCACCGCAAGCGACCTCGCGCTTACCGCCACGGCGGGCGGCAACCCCAACCTCAAGCCGTTCCGGGCGTGGGACTATAACGTTGCGGCGGAGTGGTATTACGGCAAGCAGTCGCTCGTCTCACTGAACCTCTTCTACCTCGACATTTCATCGTTCATCACGACCGCGACGAGCACCATCCATCTCGTCACGCAGCAGCATCCGCAGGGTGCCGACTTCCTCGTCACCGGGCCGGTCAACGGCGCCGGAGGGACGAACAAGGGGTTCGAGATCAACTGGCAGCAGCCGGTCGCCTACGGCTTCGGCTTCATCGCCAATTATACTTATGCGAAGGCCAGGGGGGCGCACGGCGAGACCATCGACGGCAACTCGAAGAACACCTACAATTTGACCGGCTACTTCGAGAACAGCCTGCTGAGCGCGCGCCTCGCCTACACCTTCCGCTCCAAGTTCCGCAGCGGCATCGATCGCGCGACCCCGATGTGGCAGGACAATTTTGGCACGCTCGACGGCTCGCTGCTGGTCAACGTCACCAAGAACGTGGCCCTCAGCGCCGACGCCCAGAACCTGCTCAATCGCAAGCTCTATTATTTCGTCGGCAACCCCGACATCCCGCGGGCCCGCTACAACAATGGGCGAACCTTCTGGGTTGGCGGGAAGCTCACCTTCTGACACAGTTTCGCCGTCGAACTCGTGGGGCCGGTTGATGCGTATTGCCGTTCTCGCCGCGGTCCTCTCCTTCGGGCTGACCGTGGCGGCAGCGGCGGATGCATCGCCAGTCTCGATCCTGCCGCAGCCCGCATCGGTCACAATGAACGCGGGCAGCTTTCGTTTTGCCAATGCCGGGATCGCCGCGAGCGACGCTGGGGGCCGCGCGGCGGGCGAGCGACTGCGTTCGCTCGTCGCGCGGAGCGGCGGGGCGCCACTCGCCTTTAGCGCGAAGGGGACGATCCGCTTCCGTCGCGACCCCTCGATACTTGGGCCGGAAGCCTATCGGCTGATCGTCACCCCGTCCGCCGTCGATATCCGCGCGGCGACCGACGCCGGCCTCTATTATGGCGCTGAGACGCTCTGGCAGCTGATTGCCTCGAAGGGCTCTGCGGGCCGAATCCCCGCGCTCACCATCGACGATCGCCCCGCCTTCTCCTGGCGCGGCGTAATGCTCGATTCCGCGCGCCATTTTCAGCCGGTGTCCTACGTCAAGGAACTGATCGACCGGATGGCCATTGCCAAGCTCAACACGCTTCACTGGCACCTGACCGACGACCAGGGCTGGCGCATCCAGATCGACCGCTATCCGCGCCTGACCTCCGTGGGCGCGTGGCGGCAGCCGGCCGGCGCCGCCGGCTTCGACGCCGCGGGCAAGCCCGTGCGTTACGGCGGCTATTACACCAAGGCCGACATCCGCGCCGTCGTCGCTTACGCGGCCGCGCGCCACGTGACGATCGTGCCCGAAATCGACATGCCCGGCCACGCGACGGCGATGGTCGCGGCTTACCCCGAGCTGGCATCGACTCCATCGCCGCCCGCCGCGCCGAGCCACGACTGGGGTATCCTGCCCAACCTGCTCAACGCCGATGAGCCGACCTTCACCTTCGTCGAGAATGTCCTCGACGAGGTGATGGCGCTGTTCCCCGGCAAGTTCATCCACGTCGGCGGTGACGAAGCGGTCAAGGACCAATGGAAATCCAACCCCGCGATCCAGGCGAAAATCCGCTCGCTCGGCCTCAAGGACGAGGACGCGCTCCAGGCCTGGTTCACGGCGCGCGTCGCGGCTTACCTCGAGAAGCACGGGCGCCGCGCGATCGGCTGGGACGAGATCCTCTATGGGCAGGTGCCTGCTAACTCGGCCGTCATGTCGTGGCACGGAATTGACGGCGCAGTGGCTGCTGCGAAGGCAGGCCACGATGCGGTGCTGGCCGCGTCGCCGATCCTCTATCTCGATCACATCCAGAGCCCGTCCGGTGACGAACCGCCCGGGCGTGGCGAGATTATCGAATGGCGTCAGCTCTACGCGTTCGAGCCCGCGCCCGCGGCGCTGACTCCCGGCGAGCGGCAACACATCCTCGGGCTACAAGCCAATCTTTGGACCGAGCACGTGCGCACGACCGAATATGCCGACCGCATGTTGTGGCCGCGCGCCGCGATCGTTGCCGAGATCGGCTGGTCGAGCGCGCAGAAGGATTGGCCCGCTTTCTCGCGGCGGCTGAACATGGACATGGCGCGATGGCGGAAGCTTGGGTTCCGTTACGATACGGTTCCACTCGAACCCGTAGCACCGCTTGCACCGAATTCGCGAACGGCGAGCCAGATGGAGTTGTGCGGCAATTCAATCCCGCTACGGCTCGAAGATGACGGGCCAACCGCGGGCAAGCGCCTCATTCATTGGGTCGATATCATGCACCCGTGCTGGATCTGGCGCGGCGCGGCGCTCGACGGCGTCCGCCGGCTCACCGCTCAGGTCGGGCGGCTGCCGTTCAACTTCTCGATCGGCGAGGACATCAAGAAGATCACATTCGATCCGCCGGCGACCGCAGCCGGCGAACTGCACGTCCGCCGCGACGGCTGCGATGGCCCGATCATCGCCACCGTGCCGCTGGCGGCGGCAACCAGGACGTCCGGAGCGGCGGAGGTTGCGGGCGCAATCGTTCCGCAGTCGGGCGCGCACGATCTGTGCGTGACGTTTTCGCAGTCCGGCCCCGACCCGTTCTGGGTGCTCGACCGGCTGACCCTGCAATGACCGACGTCGTTCTGGTTGCACCGCTGGCCGGATGGCTGACTCCGCTGGAGGAAGTTCCCGACCCCGTCTTCGCCGAGCGGATGATGGGCGAGGGCGTCGCGATCGATCCGGTTGAGACGATCCTGCGCGCGCCTGCGGACGGCATGGTGATGGCAATCCCCGAGACCGCACACGCCGTGACCTTGCGGCTGGAGAACGGCGCCGAAATCCTCATTCACGTCGGGCTCGAAACGGTGGCACTGGGCGGGGACGGGTTTCGCGCGGTGAGCTCTGCCGGCGCGCGCGTGACAGCGGGCGATCCGCTGATTGAGCTCGACCTCGATCGGATTGCCCGCTCGGCGCGGAGCCTCGTCACTCCGATCATTGCCGCGAGCGAAGGGTCGGCCTTCGTATCGCAGGCCCTCTCGCGAAAGGTCGCCGCAGGCGAGCCGATCGGCAGGGTCAGCACGCAGGCGCCCACCGCCGCCGTTTCGTCGGGATCGAACCACGAGCGGAGCGTCCGCATCGACGCGGCTCATGGCCTGCACGCTCGCCCCGCGGCGCGCATCGCGGCGCTTCTGCGGCCGTTCGATGCGGAAGTTACCCTTGCTCGCGGCGGGCAGCTCGCCAACGCGCGGAGCACCGTCGCCATGCTCGGCCTGGGAGTTCGCCAGGGCGACGAACTGCGCATCGCGGCGAGCGGCGCGGATGCTGAAGCCGCCGTCGATGCGGTGGCCGATTTCATCGCCGCCGGGCTTGGCGAAGCGGCGGCCCCGTTGCCGCTCGCGCAAGCCCGTGGCGGGCCGGTCTGCGCGTCATCCGGCTTCGCGGTCGGCCGCGTCGCCCAATTTCGCCTCGCGGATTTATCCGTGCCGCGCGACGGGCAGGGGGTCGCCGAGGAGCGCAAAGCACTGCGCCAGGCGCTCGACGCGGTCGCAGCCTCGCTGACCGCGACCGGCGTCGTCGCGGCCGAGCTTGCCGAGGCGCACCACACCTTGCTGTCCGATCCCGAGCTCCTCGCCGACACGGACGGTCAGATCGCCGATGGCCGAAGCGCGGCCTTCGCCTGGCGAAGTGCCTGCGAGGCCGCGCGCGAGCGCATTCGCGCGACCGGCAACGCCCTGCTGATCGAACGCGCCGCCGATCTCGCCGATCTCGAACGGCGTGTAATCGCGCTGCTTGTCGGCGAGGCGGAGCCGGCTGCCCCGGACATCCCACCGGACACGATCCTGATCGCGCCGGACCTCCTCCCGTCCCAGTTCCTCGCGCTCGACAAGTCGCGCCTCGCCGGCATCTGCACCGCCGAGGGCGGACCGACGTCCCACGTCGCCATTCTCGCCGCTTCGGCCGGCATTCCGATGATGGTCGGCGCAGGAGCGAGCGTGCTCGATATCGCCGACGGCACGACCGCGATCCTCGATGCCGACCACGCGCGGATCGAGAGCGATGCCTCGCCGGAGCGCCTCGCCGAGGCGCAAGCGGATCTTGCCGAGCGGCGCGCACGCCGTGCGGCGGAGGTCCAGGACGCGCGCGAACTGTGCTTCACCGCCGACGGCGTCCGCATAGAAGTGTTCGCCAACCTCGCGTCGGTCGAGGATGCGCATGCCGCGGTCGCCGCGGGTGCCGAGGGCTGCGGCCTGCTCCGTACTGAGTTCCTGTTCCTCGACCGCGAGACGCCGCCTGAGCAGGACGAGCAGCAGCGCATCTATGGCGAGATCGCCGCGACGCTCGGCGGCCGGCCGCTGATCCTGCGCACGCTCGATATCGGCGCCGACAAGAACGTGCCTTACGTCGCGCTCGGCCGCGAAGACAATCCCGCGCTCGGCCTGCGCGGCGTGCGGCTCAGCTTTACGCGCCCCGACCTGCTCGAAACCCAGCTCAACGCGATCGTCGCCGCCGTCCCCCAGGAACAGTGCCGGGTGATGCTGCCGATGGTGACCGAGGTTGACGAGCTTCGCCAGGTCCGGCGGCTGCTCGATGCGGCGACACAGGCGGCCGGGAGGGCGTACCGAATCCCGCTTGGCGTGATGATCGAGACCCCGGCGTCCGCGGTGCTTGCCGATTCGATCGCTGAAGAGGCGGACTTCCTTTCGGTCGGCACCAACGATCTCACGCAATATGTGCTCGCCGCAGATCGCGGGAACGCGGCGGTGTCCGCCCGCGCCGACGGGCTCCATCCGGCGGTGCTGCGGCTGATCAGCTTAGCAGCCGAAGGGGCTGGTCAGCACGGCCGCTGGATCGGCGTCTGCGGCGGCATCGCGTCCGATCCCATTGCCGCTCCCATCCTCCTCGGACTGGGCGTGACCGAGCTGTCGGTCGCGCCCGCGGCGGTACCTGCGGTCAAGGCCGCGATACGCAAATCGCGCATGGAGAACTGCCGTCGCCTCGCGGAGCGCGCTTGTGCCGCCGCCTCTGCGCAAGAAGTCCGCATCATGGCGGCCGAGGCGTTTCAATGAAGCTGCGCGTCGAAAAGCTCCAGCCGCTCGGCCGCGCCCTCATGCTGCCGATCGCGGTGCTGCCGATTGCGGCGCTGCTGCTGCGTTTGGGCCAGGCGGACATGTTCGACCTGCCGTTCGTTGCCGCGGCGGGGAACGCCATCTTCGCCAACCTCGGGTTGCTGTTCGCGGCGGGCGTCGCGGTCGGCCTTGCCCGAGAGAACCACGGCGCCGCGGCGCTCGCCGGAGTCGTTGCCTATATGGTGGCGACCGAAGGCGCCAAGGCGCTGCTCAGGCTTCCACCGGACACGATCTCCGCGAGCGACGTCGAGCAGGCCGCGTGGCGAGCCAAGGAAATCGCCAAGCTCAGCGTTCCCGCGGGCATCCTCTCGGGCATCACCGCCGGGCTGCTCTACAACCGCTTCTCGAACATCAAGCTGCCGGACTATCTCGC
>DATEIK010000028.1:0-25078 GCA_035279065.1 Sphingomicrobium sp.
GCTCCTTGAGGCCGTGGCGGTCGGTATAGGTCCGCACCAGGCGCGACGCGGTGCGCGTGCAATAGAGCGGCGCGGCCATGATCCCGAGATAGTGGCGCATGATCCCGACGTCGAAGCGGGCGAAGTGGTAGAGCTTCAGCCGATTCGGGTCGGAAAGCAGCGCTTTCAGGTTCGGCGCCGCGAAATCGCTGCCGTTCGCGAATCGGACGAGATGCTCGTCGCCGCGACCGTCGGAAAGCTGGACGAGGCAGAGCCGATCCCGCCCCGGATACAGGCCCATTGCCTCGGTATCGACCGCGATCGGGCCGTCGCCGAAGGTCACGTCGGCAGGCAGGTCTTCCTCATGGAAATAGATGCTCATTCACTCGTCCCGAAGCTCAATTCATCCCCTTTAGCAGACCTTCCGGCCCGCCGCTCGCGCCATGCCACGCTTGTGGTTTCGCAACCACTGGAGACGCACGCTTTTTTCCTGTAGGGTGCTGAACGGTGCGTGAGCAAATGACGCATCTGACCGGTTGCGCTCCCTGGGCCCAGCGCGTTGGTCCTAAAGGATTGCGGGCACAAGGAATTTAGACGGGTATGGGTTTCGATAGAGGGCGTAAGGGGGACCGCGGTGGTCGCGGCCGTGACAAGCGCGACGATTTCTTCGGTGGTGAAAGCAGCAGCTATGGCGAACGCGGCGGATTTTCCGACCGCGGCGGCTTCGGCGGTGGCGGTGGCGGCGGTGGATACCGCGGCGGCGGCGATCGCTTCGGCGGTGGTGGCGGTGGCTACGGCGGCGGAGGCGGTGATCGCTTCGGCGGCGGTGGCGGCGGCTTCCGCGGCGGCGGTGGCGGCGGCGGCTTCCGTGGCGGCGGTGGCGGCGGCGGCGGTTTCCGCGGCGGCGGCGGTGGCGGCATGCCCCCGCAAGTCGTCGGCGAAGGCAAGGGCGTCGTCAAATTCTTCAATCCGCAAAAGGGCTTCGGCTTCATCGTCCGCGATGACGGCGGCGAGGACGTGTTCGTCCACATCTCGGCGGTCGAGCAGGCCGGTCTGACCGACCTCGCCGATGGCCAGCCGCTTGAGTTCACGCTGGTCGATCGCGGCGGGCGCATCTCGGCGACCAACCTGCGAATCGAAGGCGAGCCGATGGCGGTCGAGCGCAGCGGCGGCGGAGCCGGCGGCGATCGCGGGCCGCAGCGCCAGCTGACCGGCGAAAAGGCCAGCGGCACGGTCAAGTTCTTCAACTCGATGAAGGGCTTCGGCTTCATCCAGCGCGACGACGGCCAGCCCGACGCGTTCGTCCACATCTCGGCGGTCGAGCGCGCGGGCATCCCGACGCTCAACGAAGGCGACCGGCTCGAATTCGAGATCGAGGTCGACCGGCGCGGCAAATATGCAGCGGTGAACCTGCAACCAATCAGTTAGGTCGGTGCAAGCCGACTGAGGGGGCGAGGGCCGGTGGAGGAAACTCCGCCGGCCCTTTTTCATGCCTATTCGGCCCTGGCGTAGAAGCTCGCGATGTCGGCCTTGAGCTGCTGCGCCGAGGCCGGGTCGATGTACATCATGTGGCCTGCCGGATAGTAAGTGTAGCGGATGTTGGCCGCGATCTTGGGGTCCAGCGCCATGTGCCCCAGATCATATTCCGCGGCGAAATAGGGTGTCGCAAGGTCGTACAGACCCGCGGCGTTGAGGATCTTCAGCCGGGGGTTCTCGCGCATCGCCTCGGCGAGGTCCGAAGCCGTGTTGGCCGCGAACTGTTGTCCATCGGGCGCATTGTGCGAGAAGTTCCAGTCGTTGCCGATGCCCGCATAATTGTTGGGGCGGAAGGTCAGTTGCGTCTTGTAGCCGAGGTCGCGGTACAGATAGTCGTTGAACGCTCCGACGAAGGCCCCGGTGATGGCGCTTGCCTGCGGGTCGTAGCTCGGCGCCTCGCCGGCCGCGTCGGCCTCGGTGCCGATGAAGCGCGAATCGATGCGGCCGATGATCTCGCGGCGATCGCGCAGCAGCTCGCGCTGGAAGCGGTTCGGCGGGACGCGCAGGTTCGAGCGCAGGATGTAATCGGTCGAAAGGCCGGTGAGCCGAGCCATTTGCTGCGCGACCGACTGCTTCTCCTCATCGCTGATCGCGGCGCCCTTCTGCAGCGCGGCCGCGTAGGGTCCGCCGGCAAACGCCTTCGCCTCGGCGACGAAGCTCATGAGGTCGGGCTTGGGCTGGATCTTGCCGTGATACCAGGCATCCGCCGCGTAGGTCGGAAGGAAGTTGATCAGCGTCTGGTCGTTGCCGGAGAACAGCCCGAGGTCGAGGATGGTCGAGACCAGGACGATCCCGTTGAGCTGGACACCCTTGTTCGCAAGAGAATTGGCGAGACCTGCCGCGCGCGTCGTGCCGTAGCTTTCGCCGATGATGAACTTGGGGCTGTTCCAGCGGCCGTATTTGGTGAGGTAGCGCTCGATCGTCCGGGTGAAGGCGTCGAGATCCTTGTCGACGCCGAAGAAGTCCTTGGGCTCGGCCTTGCCGAGTTCGCGCGACAGGCCGGTCGTCGGCGCGTCGATGAACACGAGGTCTGTAAGGTCGAGCAACGTGTCCGGGTTGGACCCGTAGCGGAACGGCGGCCCGGGGATCGTCTCGGGCAGCGAGGCGTCGACCTTCATCGGCCCGAACGAACCCATGTGCAGCCACATGGTCGACGAGCCCGGCCCGCCGTTGAACAGGAACGTCACCGGCCGCGCGCGCCCGGACGAAGGCACGGTGTACGCCGTGTAGAACATGCTCGCGATCGGCTCGCCCTTGTCGTTGCGGATCGTCAGGTGACCGGGCGTGGCGGTGTAGGCGAAGGTCTTGCCGCGCAGGGAAATCGAACGCCGGACCGGCTGCTCGTCCTCCTCGACGCTGGCTTTGACGGTGTCCTTGTCGGGCTTGGGCGCCTCGGCCTTCGCGTCCTTCGACGGTACGTCGCCGGCTTCCTGCGCATAAGCGGGCGCGGCGAGGACGAGCGCAATGGCAAGCAGAGACGAGCGCATCATTGACCTTTCATCGGGATGGGATTGCCGCGGACCATGACATAATCGACGCGCTGCACAGCCGTCGGATCGACCAACGGGTCTCCCTCGACTGCAATCAGATCGGCGGACTTGCCGGGATCGAGCGTTCCGGTCTCGCTGGACAGGCCCATGAGGTCCGGCCCGCCCTTGGTCGCGGCGATCAGCGCGTCGCGCGGGCTCATCCCGCCCTTGGTCACCATCAGCTCCAGTTCCTTGTTCGCCTCGGTGTGGGGAGCGACGGCGGAATCGGTGCCAAGCGCGATCTTCACGCCGGTGCGATAGGCAAGGTTCAACCCCTTGCCCCAAATCGCAAAGGTCTGGCTGGCCTTGGCTTCCATGGCCGGGGTCAGCTTGCCCGTGCCCATGATGCGCTGGACTCCGCTGAAGGCCATCAGCGTCCCGTCATAATAAGTGCCGTGCGCCTTCATTGCGCGTGCGCCGGCCTCGTCAAGGAAGGTGCCGTGCTCGATCGAATCGATGCCGGCGTTGGTGGCGGCCAGGATGCCGCCAGCGCCGTGCGCGTGCGCCGCGGTCTTGAGGTGCATGGCATGCGCCATGTCGACGATGCCCTTCAGCTCGGCGTCGGTGAAATGCTGCTCGAGACCCATCGCGCCGGGATCGAGCACGCCCCCCGTCGCCATCACCTTGATGACGTCTACGCCAGCCGCGGCGAGCTGGCGGACGACCTTCTGGCATTCGTCCACGCCGGTGCATACGGACGGGTTCAGGTGCGCTTCGTTGATCGCCGCCGCGAGCTCGGGCGGAAGGCCCGTCGCGGCGTCGGCATGGCCGCCGACGATCGACAGAGGCGCGCCGGAGACCTTGATCCTGGGGCCGGGGAAGCGGCCTTCGGCGACTGCGTCGCGCACGGCGATCACCGTGCTGGTGTCGCCGCCGAGGTCGCGGACGGTCGTAAAGCCGCCCCGCGCCATTTCGAGCGCGTGACTGAGGCCGACGGTGGCGGCGTACGGGTTCGAATATTTCTGCGTGTAATAAGCGTACCAGGGAAGGCCGCTGTCCTGGGTCAAATGGACGTGGACGTCGGTCATGCCCGGCAGCACGGTCTTGCTGCGCTCATCGACCACGATCGCGCCGGCCGGCGCCGTGAAGCCGCTGTCGATACGGCTGATCCGGCCGTTATCGACGATCACGGTCGAATTGCCGCGCGCCGGCTGGGCCGCGTCGATGATCAGGCGGCCCGCCTGGATGGCGTAGGTCGCGGCGTTGGCGGCGGCCGACACGGCCAGCGCTGCCGCGCCGGCAAGCAAATGCTTGAGCATTGGAAATCCCCTCACCCGGAAGAGAAGGACGATTAACGCGCTCGACGCGTGCTTCAAGTCACCAAAGATTGCAAAGTTGTAATGTGGTCAGCCTCGTTCGCCGGCTTGTCGGTGCGGATCCTGCTGATGCGGGGGAAGCGCATCGCGAGGCCCGACTTGTGGCGCGTGCTCTTGTGGATCGAATCGAAGGCGACCTCGAGCACCAGGCTCTTCTCGACTTCCCGCACTGGCCCGAAGCGCTCGATGGTGTGGCCGCGCACCCAGCGGTCGATCCATTTCAGCTCCTCGTCAGTGAAGCCGAAATAGGCCTTGCCGACGGGCAGCAGTTCGCCGTCTTTGGTCCAACACCCAAAGGTGTAGTCGCTGTAGTAGCTTGAGCGTTTGCCCGAGCCTCGCTGCGCATACATCAGCACGCAATCGGCGATCAGCGGATCGCGCTTCCATTTGTACCACAGGCCGGCGCGCCGCCCGCCGACGTACGGGCTGTCCCGGCGCTTGAGCATGATGCCTTCGATGCTCGCATCGCGCGCATTGGCGCGCAGCTCCTCAAGCTCATCGAAGCTTGCTGCCTCGATCAGTCGGGAGACGTCGAACCGCTCGAGGTCGAGAGGCTCGGCGAAGCTTTCGAGCCGGCGTCGCCGCTCGGTCCATGGAAGCTCGCGCAGGTCCTCGTCCCGATCGAACAATATGTCGTAGAGGCGAACGAACGCCGGATATTGGCCGAGCATCTTCTGGCTGACGGCCTTGCGCCCCAAGCGCTGCTGGAGCGCGTTGAAGCTCGCCGCCGCGCCGCCATGCACGTCGGCCATGCCCTGTGCTTCGCCGCGGACGAGTAGCTCGCCGTCGAGCACGCCCTGGGTGGCGAAGGCCTGTGCGACGTCCGGGAAGCTCATCGAAATGTCGTCCCCGATGCGGCTGTAGATGCGCGTTTGGCCGCCGGCGTGGACGAGCTGGACGCGGATGCCGTCCCACTTCCACTCGGCGGCGTAATCGTCGAGCGAGACCTTGGTCTCCTCGAGCGGATGCGCGAGCATGAAGGGGCGGAACACTGGGACATCGCGTGCCGTCGGCTGCCCGGCGCGGCCCTCGGCCCAATCGAACAGCTCGGCGAACGGTGGCCTGAGGCCGTGCCACACCTCCTCGACCGCCTCGACCTTCAGTCCGAAGGCATCGGCCAGCGCCTGCTTGGCCAGCCGCGCGCTGATTCCGACGCGCAGCGCGCCCGTCGCGAGCTTCAGCAACGCGAAGCGTCCCGACGCATCGAGATGATCGAGCATCCGCGCGAGGACGTGCGGCGCATCGATCCGCGAGGCCGCGCGAAGGCGGTCGACCGCCTGGGTGATGGTGATGGTGGCGTCGTCGACCTCGGGCGGCTCGCCCGCCCGCCTCGGCCACAGCAGCGACACCGTTTCCGCCATGTCGCCGACATAGTCGCGGCTCATGTAGAGCAGCACCGGATCGACCCGCTCCTCGGCGATTGCGCGGATCGCCGCGCCTTTCACCGCGGGAATGTCGAGCGTCCCGGTCAGCGCGGCGAGCCCGTAGCCCCGGTCGGGATCGGGCGTCTCCCTGAGATAGTCGCCGATCAGCTTGAGCTTGGTGTTGCGCGAGCGCGTGTAGACGAGATCGTCGAGCAGCTGCGAAAAGGCGCGCATGGAGCTGTTACACCGTCACCCTGAACTTGTTTCAGGGTCCATGAACACGGGCGCGCGCGATTTCAAACCGAAGTGTTCATGGATGCTGAACCAAGTTCAGCATGACAGGGGGTTAGTGCAGGCGGACGGCGAGCGCGGCGAGGATCGTCGTGGTGTCGCGTGGCGAAACGCTGTCGAGCGCTTCGTCGACATGCTCGAGGCAGGATTGAAGCGCGACGCGGTGGCCGGGCAGCAGCGCCAATTGCGCAGTGCAGCGGGCGAGGCCTTCGAGCGCGGCGAGGCCATGCTCGGCGGCGAGTTGACGGATTGCGTCCATCCGGGCGTGGAGATCGAGCGGCGAGAGGCGCGGGCCGGCCGAGCGGATTTCGGCAACGCGCTGCCCGACCTGGGTCCTGACGGCCGAGAGCGGGTCGGTTGCCATGGTCTTCGCCTCCAATTGAAGGCAAAGTGAGCCAAAGGCGTTAACGCCTCGTTACGGACCAGAGACGGACCCGCGTCGGTTGACAGAATCGACCACGTTCGTCATGGGAGCGCGCGACTTAGGCGGCCGCGGCCGCTTTTCTTTTTCAGATTTGGAATTCGCGATGGCCAAGCCGGCAACCGTCAAGATCAAGCTCGTCAGCACCGCCGACACCGGCTTCTTCTACGTCACCAAGAAGAACCCGCGCACGCAGACCGAGAAGCTGAGCTTCCGGAAGTACGACCCGAAGGCGCGCAAGCACGTCGAGTTCAAGGAAGCGAAGATCAAGTGACGCCGTAGGCGTCATCCCGGCCTACGAGCCGGGATCCGCGTTTTTTCCAAAGCAGCGAAGGCAGGCCCCGGATCAAGTCCGGGGTGGCGAATTAGTCCGAATCTTCCTCGCCGCCGGTTTCGCCGACTCCCGGCCCTTCGTTGCCTTCGTTCGCAAGGTCCTCGAGCCCGTCTTTCCTGAGCTCGCGATCGCTCGCGTCCTCGAGCAGCTCGTCCACCGTCTGGGCGAACTTCACCACCGAGATCGGCTTGGACACATAGGCCTGCGCGCCGGCGGCGCGGATGCGTTCCTCGTCGCCGGTCGCCGAATAAGCCGTGACGGCCATGATCGGGATCTCCGCCAGCTTCTCGTCGCCGCGGATCTGGTGGATCAGCTCGAGCCCGCTGACATGGGGGAGCTGAATGTCGGTAATGACCAGGTCGGGCGAGAAGGTGCGCGCCGCGTCCAGCGCGTTGCGGCTGTCGGTCACCGCTTCGGGCTGGTGCCCGTGCGCGGCGAGCAGGTCGCAGAACAGCTTGATGTTCAGCGCATTGTCCTCGACGATTAGAATCTTGGCCAAGTCGCTTCCTTCCCCCTTCGGGCGCCACGGAGCTTAGGCGGTGCATCCGCAGACGCCAAACGATCCCTACGCTCTGGCACTCGCCGCACTTGCGGCAACGCTTAGTGACGATCGCCGGGCGCAGCGGTTCATCGAGCTGACCGGAATCGGGACAGAAGAGCTTCGGCAAAGAGCCAGCGAGCCGCGCTTGCTCTCGGCGGTGATCGGATTTCTGGAGGCGCATGAACCCGATCTTGTCGCCGTATCGGAGCAGATTGGCGTAAAGCCCGACGCGCTCGTCGCCGCCCGGCGCTCACTCGAGGAGGAAGAATGAAGACGATCCTGATCACCGGCGCGACCGCGGGCTTTGGCGAGGCCGCCGCGCGAAAATTCGTAGCTGGCGGTTGGCGGGTCATCGGGACCGGGCGGCGGGCCGAACGGCTGCGCGCCCTGCAGGACGAGCTCGGCGATGTTTTCCTCCCCCTCGAAATCGACATGCGCGACATTGCCGCGCTCGAAAGCGTGGCGAGGCTCAGCGCGCCGTGGGGCGACATCGACCTGCTGCTCAACAACGCCGGCCTCGCGCCGCCGACCGACCCCCTGCCCGACACCGAATGGCAGCGGATCGAGGACGTGATCGCGACTAACGTCACCGGGCTGGTCGCGCTGACCCGCGCGCTGCTTCCGAAGCTGGTCGAGCGCAAGGGCGCGATCATCAACCTCTCGTCGGTGGCCGCGACCTACCCCTACAAGGGCGGCGCGGTTTACGGCGGGACCAAGGCCTTCGTCAGCCAATTCTCGCTCGACCTGAGGAGTGACCTCCACGGGTCCGGAGTGCGCGTGACCTCGATCGAGCCGGGGATGGCCGAGACGGAGTTCACGATCGTCCGCACTGGCGGTGACAAGGAAGCGTCGGATAAGCTCTATGCGGGGATGAACCCTATGACTGCCGAGGACATCGCCGAAACCATCTGGTGGGTGGCGACGCTACCCCCGCACCTCAACATCAACGCCGTTGAATTGATGCCGGTGAGCCAGAGCTTCGCCGGGTTCGTCGTCCATCGCGAGGGTTGATTCGCCCGGCGCGCGGTGCTTGGGGCCGCGCATGAGCATCGACAACCGCCTCGCCGAACTCGGCATCACCCTTCCGCAAGCCCCCGCGCCCGTCGCGGCCTACGTCCCCGCCGTCGAACAGGGCGGCTTGCTGCACATCTCGGGCCAGGTCAGCTTCGCCGAGGACGGGAATCTGATCCTCGGCCGGCTTGGCGAGGACATGAACCTCGAGCGCGGCATGGAAGCCGCACGCCGCTGCGGCATCATGCTGCTTGCGCAGATGAAAGCCGCGCTCGGCTCGCTCGATCGGGTCGAGCGGATCGTGAAGCTCGGGGTGTTCGTCAACAGCGCGCCCGCGTTTACCGACCAGCCCAAGGTTGCCAACGGCGCGTCCGAGCTCATGCAGGACGTGTTTGGCGAGGCCGGGCGCCATGCGCGCAGCGCGGTCGGGGTCGCGGTCCTGCCGCTCGGCGTCGCGGTTGAAGTGGATGCGATCGTCGCCGTCAAAGCCTAGTTCATCGGCCGCGGCCTAGCGTTCCGCCGTGGCCGACAGCGAATCCGAAGTCCTCGCCAAACTTGCGCCCGGCGTCGCGTCGGTCGATGCGGCAAGCTGGGATGCGCTGGCCGCCGGCGACCCCTTCCTCAGCCATGGGTTTCTCTCCGCGCTCGAGGATTCGGGCAGCGTCGGCCTTTCGACCGGATGGTCCCCGGCGCCGGTCCTGGTCGAGGACGACGGCCGCCTGATCGCCGCCGCCCCGGCCTATCTCAAGGGCCACAGTCAGGGCGAATATGTTTTCGACCACGGCTGGGTGGAGGCATGGCACAACGCCGGCGGCCAATATTATCCCAAGCTGCAAGTCGCGGTGCCGTTCACACCGGTCCCCGGCTCCCGCTTGCTCGGCTCGCGGCCGCAGCAGCTGTTGACTGCGCTCGAGGCGGTGACGGTGCAGAACGGCCTCTCCTCGGCGCACATCACCTTCATCGATCAAGCCGGCGCAGCGGAGTGCGAACGGCGCAGCTGGCTGATGCGCCATGGAATCCAATATCACTGGTTCAACCGCGGCTATTCGAGCTTCGACGACTTCCTCGGCGCGCTCAGCAGCCGCAAGCGCAAATTGATTCGCAAGGAACGCGCCGCCGCCCGCGAGGGGGTCGAGATTAGCGCGTTGCGCGGCGAAGAGATCGGCCGCGCCGAACGCGATGCGCTGTGGGATTTCTACCAGGACACGGGCTCGCGCAAATGGGGCCGGCCTTATCTCACGCGCGAATTCTTCGAGCTGGTCTGCGAGCGTATGGGTGAGAGCTTGCTGCTGTTCCTCGCCTACCGCGGCTCAACGCCGATCGCCGGCGCGCTCAACTTCATCGGGCCGGATAGCCTCTACGGTCGCTATTGGGGCTGCACCGAGGAGGTGCGCTTCCTTCACTTCGAGCTAAGCTACTACCGCGCGGTCGAATGGGCGATCGAGAACGGCCTCGCCTGCGTGCAGGCCGGGGCGCAGGGTGAGCACAAGATCGCGCGCGGCTACGAGCCGGTGATCACCCGCTCGGCGCATTTCATTCCGAACGCGAGCTTCCGCAGGGCAGTCGCCGAGTTCCTCGACGCCGAGCGGGCGGGCGTCGCGAGCGAGATCGAGTGGTTGCGGCGGGACCTGCCCTACCGTTCGGCCTCTTCCGAATAGATCGCCACCGTCCGCCCGGTGGCATCGGCCATGCCGCGATACATGGCCGGCGTGGTGAAGCCCCAGGCGGCATCGCCGTTCGGCGCGACCGCGATCAGCCCGCCCTTGCCGCCGAGCGAGGCGATATCGGCCAGCGCGCCGTCGATCGCCTGCTGCAGCGATTCGCATCCGAGCCGGATGCGGGCCGCGACCTCGTGCGCGGCGACGGCGCGAATGAAATATTCGCCCGAGCCCGTCGCCGACACGGCCGCCGCGCGATTGTCGGCATAGGTCCCCGCGCCGATCAGCGGCGAATCGCCAACCCGGCCCCAGCGCTTCGCGGTGATCCCGCCGGTCGAGGTCGCAGCGGCGACGTTTCCGTCCATGTCGACGGCGACCGCGCCGATCGTGCCGTATTTGATCGGGTCGGCTGCGCTGCCGGCGGCGAGGGCTTCGTCGAGCTGGCGCCGCCTCTCGGGGAGGATGAAAAAGTCATTGGCCACCTGCTCGAGGCCGGCGGAGGCCGCAAACCGGTCCGCGGCCGTGCCGGCAAGGAAGACGTGGGGTCCGTGCTCCATCAGCCGGCGGGCGAGGCTGATCGGAGCGCGTGTCGTCTTGATCCCGGAGACGGCGCCAGCGGCGCGCGTGCGCCCGTCCATGATCGCCGCGTCAAGCTCGACCTCGCCCTGCTCGGTGAGGACGCTGCCGCGGCCGGCGTTGAAGCACGAATTCTCCTCGAGCAGCCGGGCCGCCGTCTCGACGGCGCCGACCGCCGACTCGCCGCGCTCGAGAATCGCCGCGCCGGCGGCAAGGGCTTCCTCGAGTCCCGCACGCGCGTGCGCCTCGTGCGCCGGGTCGTCATGCGCGATGCGCTCCGAGCCCGCGCCGCCGTGAATCACCAGGCGCCACCGTGTCATACCGCGCCGCATAGCTGGCCAACGAATCCGATTCCAGTTGACGTGGCGGGCCTTGCCATATTATTCTGATATCAAATTAAGGGAGGCCAAGGTGGCGGAAGGAAAAATCATTGCGCTGACGGCGACGAGCGAGCGGCAGGCGGCGACGGCGAGCGGGTACGGCATGCTGGTGGTGCTGCTGCTTGCGATCATCGCTGACGTTTACGGGATCGGGCGTCTCTCGAATGGCGGCGGGAGCGGAATGGTCGTCGTCGTCATCGCGACGATCGTCTTCATCCTGGTGATGCCCGGCTTCTACATGCTCCAGCCCAACCAGGCCGCGGCGATCACCTTGTTCGGCGAATATCGCGGCACGGACCGCACGACTGGCCTGCGCTGGACTTGGCCGTGGATGGCCAAGAAGAAGGTCTCGGTCCGCGCCAACAACTTCATTTCCGACAAGATCAAGGTCAACGATCTGCGCGGCAACCCGATCGACATCGCCGCCCAGATCATGTGGCGCGTGGTGGATACGGCGCAGGCCCTGTTCGACGTCGACGATTACAAGCAGTTCGTCCGCGTCCAGGTTGAGGCCGCGATCCGGACAATCGGCTCTCGCTATCCGTACGACGATTTCACGCACCAGGAAGTGACCCTCCGCGGCAATCACGACCAGGTTGGGGCCGAGCTTCGCAACGAGCTGCAGGAGCGGCTCAACGTCGCTGGAATCACCATCGACGAGTGCGGCTTCACCTATCTCGCTTATGCGACCGAAATCGCGAGCGCGATGCTCCGTCGGCAACAGGCGCAGGCGGTGGTCGCAGCAAGGCAGACATTGGTCGAGGGCGCCGTCGGGATGGTCGAGATGGCGCTTGCATCCCTGTCCGAGAAAAAGGTGGTCGAGCTGGACGACGAGCGCCGCGCGGCCATGGTCTCGAACCTGATGGTCGTGCTGTGCGGCGAGCGCGACACGCAGCCCGTCGTCAATACCGGCACCCTCTATCAATAGGTGAGCGGCTGTGCCCGACGGCGAGCGCAAGGCCTATCCGTTGCGCGTCGATCCGGCGCTGTGGTCGGCGGTCGAGCGCAGCGCCGCGGCTGAACTTCGCAGCGTCAATGCCCAGGTCGAATGCCTGCTGCGCGAGGCGCTCGGCGCGCGCGGGGTGAAGTTGAAAGCGCCGGCCGCCCGCAAGCGCGGCCGTCCGCCGAAGGGAGGGAGTGAATGAGCGACGGCTCGGAATGGTTCGCGCCGAGACGCTATGGCTTCGGCGCCGGCTTGCCGATCAGCTGGCAAGGCTGGCTGGTCACGTTTGTCTACGCAGCGGCCATGTTGGGCGCCGCCCTTTTGCTCAAAGACCAGCCCGTTCAGTTGATCGCGGTTTTCATTCCCTTCACGGCGGCTTTCATGGTGATTGCCGCCAAGACCACGCGCGGCGGCTGGCGCTGGCGCTGGGGCGAGGATGACTAGCCGACCGACAGGTCGCGCTGCTGGTTGACCAGCCGCCACTCATCGAGGTCCGCCAACATGAATCGCGCCGCCTGCTCGGTGAGGTCGGCGGCGCGCATCAGGCTGGTGTCCCGGCGCAGCTCATGGTCGATCTGCTGAAGCTTGTCGGCGGTCGCCAGCGAGCGCAGCGCGTCGCCGCCGAAATCGCCCTGGAAGCGGATGCCGAACACCGCGGTCGCGAGAGCCGGGAAGCCAGCGGAAACCAGCGTGAACCAGTTGCTGTAGGTGTTCACGATGTTCGAGCCCATGGCGAGGCCGACCAGCGTGATGTTCGACGAGACCAGCGTGATGAAGAACAGGCTTGTCCCGAACTTCTCGAGCCGCTCGTCGAGCCGCTGGATCACTCCGGCGTTGCGCTTGTGATAGCTGACCTGCGGCGCGACTTCATAGTCGCCGATCGCCTCGGCGAGCCGGCCCGCCGATTCGCGGTCGATGACGCCTGAGGTGCTGCCGATCGCGCGCCAGATCCCGCCCGCGTACCAGTCGATCCACCGCTGGGCCACCGGATTGGTCTCCGTTCCCGGCGGATCGGGGGCAGCGATGCCGAGCAGTTTGAGGCTCCGCATCGGCCGCAGCCGTTCGGCGAGCTGGCGGTAGTCGAGCCAGCGGCGGTGCCATTCGTTCTTCGTGGCGACGTGCGCGTTGAGGATGATCGCAACCGTGACGACGGTCTCGAAAAAGGCTTCCTGCAATTTCAGATGCGGGAACATGAAGGCGCTGAGGCCCATGCACACGGCCGCGCCGCCGAGCACGAAGCTGAAGATGTGCCCGCTGCGGTATTTCTGCGCGAGATGCGTCGCGAGATGGTCGGCCCAGGTATAGGCTTCTTCGAGCAGCCGCGTTTGCGCGGTGACATCGAGCGCACCGAGCACGTCCTTGTGATACTGCTCCCATTCTTCGCGGATCATGCGCCCGGTGTGCGCTTCGGTGAAATCGCGCAGCCGGAGCTTGCGGACGCCCGCGGCCGCGAGAAGCATCGCATATTCGGCGCGGACCCGGAACCGCGGGATGCGCTCGGCGAAGAAGCGCTCGACGAATTTCGTTTCCTGCGCGCCGGGGGGAGGGAGCAGCAGCGCCGCGAGCATCTGGTTGACGTGCGCGGCATCCATCGGCCGCTCCGACATCGGGTCGGCGCCGGAGGTATCGACGACCGGGTCGAAGGCCGCCCATAGCAACTTGGGCGGGGCGTCGGACGCAGCCGGGAGATGAATCACCGGCGTGCCGTGCGCGACGGCCATCTCGACCACCTCGCCGGTCCCGCCGCGGCCGCGCGCCTTGAGGCCGTCCCACACCGCGATCAGCAGATCGCAGTGAGCGACGGTCGCTCGCCCGGCCATCGCATAGCCCTCGGTCTCGTTCGAGCGATCGCCCGGGAGCTCGAGGCGCGTCTCGGCCCGCGCGAGCAACTCATCGAACTTCGCGGCGTCGTCCCCCATGTCGCGGCTGTAATCGTCGGCGGCAAAGGGAAGGACAGCGTGCAGGCGGTAGCCGAGTTGCAGAGCCGCCTCCGCCGCGATCTGATCGGCCCCGTTGGCCAGCGGAGAGACGAAATCGAGCCGCGGCGGGCCGGCCGAGAACAGATTCGGGTGGCCGGCATGGATCGCCAGCGCCGAATCGGTGATCATGCGCAAGGCCTCGGCCAGCCGGCCAGGCAAGGCCGCCGCCACGTCCGGGCCGAGCGCATCGATGCGGTGCCCGGTGATGCCGATGCTGAGCACGAACGGCAGCCGCGGCGGGCCTGTCGGCGCGGCCGCCGCCGCAGCCGCGCGGTCGAGGATAAGTGTCTCCTTGTTCAAGCCTATCTCGACCCGCCGCCGCCGTTCTGGTTGGTCCAGATCGGGTCGAACGGGTAAAGCTCGTTCGGATTGCCGTCCGCGTCGATGAAGTTGAGCGAGAATTTATAATCGCCCTTGGAGCTGTTCTGGTTTTTCACCTCCAGCTGCTCGCCATCCTGGAGGCGCTTGTAATCCTTCCATTTGAATTCGGCGTGCTCGCCCGGCGCCGTTTTCGGACAAGTTGTGGCATCACCGACCCACATCGCGTTTTGGACGTTGGTCGGGAACACCCAGTTGCGCGACGAGCGGTTGTTGATCTCGAACGTGATTTTGTGCGGGTCCTTCTTTTGCATCCCCGCTTTGTCCTTGCCGCACTTGATTTCGAAGTCAGCCTTGCCGTCCATTTGCCGTGGCTCAACCCCGAAGCCCGACATGCCGAAACGCAGTCCGTTCGGCTGGCTGGCATCGTCCGAGATGTGCACGATGATTGTGCGATTTTGCTCACCCATTGTCCTTCTCCCCAATCCCTCAGCTTGTCCGTTGGTAACCGATCGCCCGAAGTTTTGCCTTGATCCGGTCGGCATCGGCCCGCCGACCGAGCCGCTGGAGCACCGCCGCGCGCTCGGCCATTTCCGCGGGGCGCTCGCTCGTGTCGCTGGGTAGCGCGGCAAAGGCCGCCGACCAGGCCGCTCTGGTTCCGGCGACGTCGCCGAGCGCGTGCTTGATGTCGCCGACCAGGCGATAGGCTTTCGCGACGGCGTAGTCGGCGCTCGCGGTGTCGCTGCCCTTCACCGACTTGGCGCTGGTCACGGCCTGCTCGGCGAAAGACAAGACTTCGCCGTCCTTTCCGGCGGCTTGGGCCAGCTCGGCCTTCATCATCAGGCAATCGCGCTGCGCCATGCGCCAGCGCTGGACGTTGGGATCGCGGGCCAGGAGCTGCTGGATCGCGGCGCACGCGGTGCCGGTCTCGGCAGCCGCCTGGGCGCGATTGCCCGTTGCGAGCAGCATGTCGGCAAGGTTGAGCCGGGCGTCCGCGCCATATTGCTGCCACTGGCGATTGGCGGGCTCGATCCGGGCGAGCGTGTCGGCATCGGCCACTGCGGCGGCAAACTCCCCGGCGGCCGGCTGCATCTTGCCGCGGTAGGCGTAAAGCGTGCCGAGCGCCCGATGCGCCTGGATCAGCCGCTGGCGGTATTGGACGTCGTCACCGCTGGCGGCGAGCAAGTTGTTGAGCAAAGCGACATGGCGCTGGCGCGTCTGCGTCGCGGCATCGATCTGGCCCTCGGACATTTGCGCGTCGGCCAGCCACGCCAGCGATTCGGCAAGCGACGCCCGATAATCGGCATTTCTCGGATCGGCGGTCGCGAGCGCTTCGATAGTGTGCAGCGCCTGGGCGAACTGGCTAGCGGCCTCGGCGAAGCGGCGCTGTTCGTAGAGCACGACGCCGAGATTGGCGTCGGCATATTGCTCTTCCATCCGCCACTTCATGCTGTTGGGGTCGAGCTTCAGCATCCCGAGCGCGAGCCTTTTATATTCGCGCGCCGCGGCCTCCGCGCCCGCGCGGTCGCCGCGCTGGCGCGCGATGTCCCCGACCCAGAAGACATTCTGGGCGTGGTCGAACAGCCGCTGGGGATCGTTCGGATTGCGGCGGATCGCTTCCGCCGTTCCCGCCATGGCTTCGCGGTAGAGTCGCATTGCCGTGCCGAGGCTGCCGCGCTGGTACGAGACTTCGGCGGTGAGGCTGAGCGCCCGCGACCGCTGGAGCAGCGCCGCGTCCGGCAGGTCGGCGGCGTCCTGCTTGCTGTAATAGGCAAGCACGCGCGATCCGACCCCGTCCAGCGCGTCGAGTCGGCCGATTGGCTCCAGCTTGTCCTTCAAGTCGCCGAGCATGAAGGCGACGAGTCCTTCCGCCTCACGCCGCTGGTCGCGCGCGGCATCGCGGGCCTGGATCGCGGTGAAGGCGAGCGTGCTGGTGACGGCCATTCCGGCGAGCGAGGCGGCGGCGAGCCAGGCCATCCGTCGGTGACGGCGCGTCGTCTCGCGCTGGACGAGGTCGTCGAGCCCGACTCCGAGCATGCCCGCGACGAGCTTGAGGAAGCCCAGGCGGCGGCCGTCGCCCTCTTCGCGGAGGTCGGCGGCGAGCGGCTCGGCGCGCTTGCCGGTGGGTCGGCCGCGGCGGTCGTAGCGCTGACGAAGCGCGGGCGGGAAACATTCCTCGTGCTCGCGGCCCGGGATGTCGCTCGCGAAAGGTTCGCCCGATGCGATTGCCGCGAGCACGCAGCCGTCTGGCCGAGTGCGCTTGAACAGCTCGATCTCGGCATTGGTCCAGCGCGACTTCGCCGCGTCGGGCGAGCACAGGACGATCAGGAATTGCGAGGAGGACAGCGCCGCTTCGATCTCTTCGCCGAGATCATCCGCGGCAGCGAGTTCGTGCTCGTCGCGGAAGATCGGGCTGAGGCGCTTGGGCACCACGCCATTGTCGGTCAGCTTGCCGGCAAGTCCCGTCGGGACATGATAGTCCTCGAGCTGGCGATGCAGCCAGTCGGCGAGTTCATCGTCGCGGTGGCTGTAGCTGAGGAATGCGTAATAGCGCGACCTGCGCCTGCGCGCGGAGCGCGGTCGCAGGAAGCGCCTCCGCGGCCGGCTTTCCTTGGGCGTCAGTCGGGCATGCTCGGTCATTCGCCGCCCCCAGGCGTCTCCCCTTAAGCCCGTTAACACAACACGATAGCCTTGGGCGATAGCCGCCAGCGCCTTTGCCGCGCGGCCGCCAGCGCCTATATGCGCGGCAAATGTCCTCCATTCGTCCCTGGCGCGATATCGAGCGGCGCAAGTCGCGGCAGATCATGGTCGGCTCCGTGCCCGTCGGCGGAGACGCGCCGATCAGCGTCCAGACCATGACCAACACGCCCACGGAAGACGCGCGGGCAACGATCGACCAGATCCGCCGCTGCGAGGAGGCGGGAGCCGACATTATCCGCGTGTCCTGCCCAACGGCCGAAAGCACGGCGGCGCTCAAGGATGTCGTGCGCGAGGCCCGCGTGCCGATCGTTGCCGATATCCACTTCCACTACAAGCGCGCCCTGGAAGCCGCGGACGCGGGCGCGGCGTGCCTCCGGATTAACCCCGGCAATATTGGCTCGGAAGAGCGGGTCCGCGAGGTCATCGCGGCGGCGCGCGCCAACGGCTGCGCGATCCGGATCGGCGTCAATGCAGGCAGCCTCGAAAAGGACCTGCTCGAGAAATATGGCGAGCCGTGTCCCGAGGCATTGGTCGAAAGCGCGCTCGACCATATCCGCATTCTCGAGGACCACGGCTTTCGCGAGTACAAGGTCGCGGTCAAAGCCAGCGACGTCTTCCTCGCCGTCGCGGCCTACCAGCAGCTCGCTGGCCAGGTCGATTGCCCGCTTCACCTCGGCGTGACCGAGGCCGGCGGCCTTATCGGCGGAACGGTCAAGTCCGCGCTCGGCATCGGGTCGCTGCTGTGGGCCGGGATCGGCGACACCATCCGCGTCTCGCTGTCGGCCGAGCCCGAGGAAGAGGTCCGCGTCGGCTACGAGATCCTGAAGTCGCTCGGCATCCGCAGCCGCGGTGTCCGCGTCGTCTCGTGCCCGAGCTGCGCGCGCCAGGGCTTCGATGTGATCCGCACGGTCGAGGCGCTCGAAGCACGGCTCCAGCACATCAAGACTCCGATGTCGCTCTCCGTCCTCGGCTGCGTCGTCAACGGTCCCGGCGAAGCGCGCGAGACCGACATCGGCATCACCGGTGGCGGCAACGGCACGCACATGGTCTATCTGTCGGGCGTCACCGATCACCACGTCAAGGACGGCGAGATGATCGATCACATCGTGCGGCTGGTCGAAGCCAAGGCGGCCGAGCTCGAAGCGGCCGAAATCGCCGAAAAGACGCTCGACGCAGCCGAATAAGGTTTAGGCTTTTTTCACCGTCTCGGGCGCAAGCATGCGCCCGTGACCAAGCTGCTGCTCATCGTCGCGTTATTCGGCGCCATCGCCGACTCGCTCGCCTCCGCGCACCAGCCGCCGCCACTGCTCATCGACGCTTCGCACTCGGCGCCGGCAACGCCCGCGCCTTAACGATTTCGAACCTATCTTCGCGCTAAGCCGCGGCCATGGGCAGGGTCATCCTCTTCATCATCGGCATCGGCGTCGCGATCGGCGCCTTCATGCCCAGCGGCCACACCCGCGGGGGCGGCAATCCGCACCGCGTTTCGCAACCTTCTGAGCCGGCCAAGGAGACGCTGCTCGAGCGCAGCGACAGCGGCCACTTCTACACCTATGCCAAGGTCAACGGCGAGTTGGTGCATTTCGTCGTCGACACCGGCGCCGATGTCGTCGCGCTCACCGTCGATGATGCTGAGCGCCTCGGCATCCCGGTCAATCCGTCCAACTTCACGGTGATCGGCGAAGGCGCGTCGGGCCCGGTGCGCGGCGAGAACGTGACCATCGACAGCATCGAGGTGGACGGCAAGCTGGTCAACGACGTCGACGGCGTCGTCCTCGCCGATTCGAACATGTCGCTGCTCGGCCAGTCCTATTTGTCGCGCATGGGCGAAGTGCAGATGCGCGGCGATTATATGGTGCTGCGCTAGTCCCAAGCCGCAGCTATGGCGCGGGTCGAATGAACCGCGTCGCCCAACATCCGGTCCAGGCATTTGCAGCGGCGCTCGGCGCCGTTGCCGTGCTGTCGGTCATGGACGCGGTGATGAAGGCGCTGGTCATCGCCATCGGCATCTATGCGGTCAGCATCTGGCGCGCGCTCGCCAACCTCATCGTCGCCTCGGCAATGTACCTGCCGCACCGGCTGCCATGGCCGACGCGGTCAACGCTGCGGATCCACATCTGGCGGGCCGTGGTGATTACCGCGATGGCCTTCCTGTTCTTCTGGGGGATCGGCCGCGTGCCACTCGCCCAGGCGATCTCGCTCACCTTCATCGCGCCGCTGATCGCGCTGCTTCTCGCATCGGTCTTCCTCCACGAGAAGATCGGCCGCCGCTCGATCGCCGGTTCGCTGATCGCCTTCGCCGGCGTCGTGGTGATTGTCGCGGGGCAAGCCACCGCGCGTGCCGCGCCCGGCGTGCTGCTCGGCACCGCGGCGATCCTCGGCTCGGCGCTCTGCTACGCGGTCAACATCGTGCTGATGCGCAAGCAGGCCGTCGCCGCGAAGCCGCTCGAGATCAATTTCTTCCAGGGGCTGACAGTCGCCGTGATCTGGGCCGCGGTCGCCCTGGCCGGCGGACTGCCGGCGCTGCCCGGCGCGCACACCGGCTGGATCATTGTCGCGTCGCTGATGTCCACCACCGGCGGGCTGCTGTTCGCCTGGGCCTACGCCCGGGCGGAGGCGAGCTATCTCGCGGTCACCGAATATAGCGCCTTCCTCTGGGCCTCCGCGCTCGGCTGGATGGTATTTCACGAGCGGGTCTCGATCTACACGTTCGCCGGGGCCGTGCTGATCGTCGGCGGCTGCCTGCTCGCGGCGCGGGGCAAGGCCGCCGCGCCGCCCGAAATGGACTACACCTAGCTCAGCACATTGATGGTGAAGGCGAGCACGCCGATGTTGAAGGCGAAGGCCGCGAGGCAGTGCACGGTCACAACCTTGCGGATGTGCTGGCTGGTGATCTGTACGTCGGAGGTCGCGAACGCCATGCCGCAGGTGAAGGCGAAATAGACGAAATCCCAATAGACGGGCGTCTTCGTGCCGGGGAAATCGAGGCCGAGGCAGCCGCGCTCGGGATGGCGGTAGGCGAGATGCGCATAGTGAAGCGCGTAAATGGTGTTGCTGAACAACCAGGCGAGCGCGAGCGTGGCGATGATCAGCGCCTTGGTCAGCGGCTGCGGATTGTGGCCGATTGCTTCGGCGGCGATGGCGATGAACAGGACGGCAATCACGATTCCCATTATCCCGAGCAGGATTTCGCGGTTGGCGTCGTTCGCCGCCGCGTGCCTTCGGATGCGCGCGGTCTCCTCGGTCTTCAGCAGCGGCAGGCACAACAGCAGGAACAGGATCGCCGCGACGTCGAACGCGGCCATCGCGCCGAGCGCCCAGCGATGAAACAGGCGCACGAACACGGGAAACCCGATGGCCAGCGCGGCGATGAAGGCGAGGAAGCGCGGCGGCGCGATCATGTTGCCGATGGTCCGCCCCTTCGCCATGACGCGGAAGCGTAGCGAACGCGCGCCGCGCGTCCAGTGAAAGGATAAGAAGAGTGCCTTGGGTCTGGCTGATCGTCGGAGGACTGTTCGAAGTCGGGTTCACGACCTCTCTGCGGTTCGTCGACGGCTTTCGGAACCTGCCGTGGACGCTTGCTTTCCTGGTCTCCGTCGCGATCAGCATGGCGCTGCTCGAGGTTGCCTCGCGGTCGATCCCGATGGGCACGGCCTATGCGGTCTGGGGCGGGATCGGCGCGGTCGGCACGGTCGCCGTCGGCATCCTCTGGTTCCACGAGCCGTCGGGCACGGTGCGCGTGCTGCTGATCCTCGCGATCGTGGCGGCGATCGCCGCGCTCCGCGCTACCGCCTGACCGGAAGCAGGGCCGGGGCGATTTCCGGGCTGTCGTCGATGGTGCGATAGAGCCTGGGCTTGGGGAACGGCCCGCGCGCCTGCTCATAGGCATAGCCCAGCGACAGCAGCCGCGCCTCGCTCCACTTGGGCCCGATGAAGCTCAGGCCCACCGGCAGGCCCCTAACCAGGCCCATCGGGACCGTGAGGTGAGGGTAGCCCGCAACCGCGGCAAGCGAGCCGGCGCCGCCGCCCGAGCTCTGGTCGCCGTTGACCGGGTCGACCAGCCAGGCCGGCGGCATGGTGGGGCCAACCAGTGCGACGACGTCAAATTGTTTCATGAGCCGGTCGATGCCGTTCGGCCCGGCGGCGCGGAAGCTGATCTCGCGCGCTTTCTTGTAGGCGGGGTCGTCGAGCCCCCTGGTCTTTTGCGCATCCTCGAACGAGTCCTGGCCGAACAGGGGCATCTCGGCTTTGGCATGGGCATTGTCGAACGCGATCACATCGGCGAGGCTGCGGACCTGGATCGGTGCCGGGCTGCCTTTCAGATATTTGGCGAGGTCGGCCTTGAACTCGGTCAGCAGGACGGGACCCTCGTTCTTGCCGATGGCGCTGTCATCGAACTTCTTGATCTCGACCAGGGTCGCGCCGCGCTCCCGGAGCAGGGCAAGGGCGGTGGCGAACGCGGCGTCCGTGCCGAATCCGGATGCGAAGCGCATTACGCCGATGCGTTTGCCCTTCAAGGAATTGGCGTCGAGCAACGCGGCATAGTCGGTCTTGTGCTTGTCGGCCTCCGCCGTCGCCGGATCGGCGGGATCGGAGCCGGCGATGGCGGTCAGCAGCATCGCCGCTTCGCGCACCGTCGCGGTCATTGGCCCGGCGGTGTCCTGGCTATGGCTGATCGGGACGATGTGGGTGCGGCTCACGAGTCCGACCGTCGGCTTCAGGCCGACGATGCCGTTGAGCGCGGCGGGGCAGGTGACCGAGCCGTCGGTCTCGGTGCCGATCGCCATGCGCACCAGGCCGGCGGACACCGCGGCACCGCTGCCGCTCGAGCTGCCGCAGGGGTTGCGGTCGAGCGCCCACGGGTTGCGCGTCTGTCCGCCGACGGCGCTCCAGCCGGAGATCGAATGATTGGAGCGGATGTTCGCCCACTCGCTGAGATTCGTTTTGCCCAGGATCACCGCGCCGGCGGCACGCAGCCGCGCGACGAGTGGCGCATCGCGGTTGGTGACGTTGTTGGCGAGGGCGAGGCTTCCAGCGGTCGTGGGCAGCGGCCCGGCGGCCTCGATATTGTCCTTCAGCAGCACCGGCTCGCCCGCGAGCGGTCCCGCGAAATGCGTACCGTCGACATAGCGCGCCTGGGTCATCGCCGTCGGGTCGAGCGCGAGCACCGAATGAAGCCTGGGATCGATCGCTTCGATGCGCGCGATGGCGTCGGCGGTCCGTTGCTGTGCGCTGCCGACGGGATAAGATGCAGCCGGCGCCGTTCCGGCGGCGAGGACGAGGACCAATGCAGCGACTTTGCTCATTCAGGCGAACCCCCCCATTTCGATGAACGCAACCAATGCCGAGGATGCGCTTTGAGCGCGCGATGCGCCAGTCCCTCATCCGTTCGTCGGCAGGAGCCCGCGCTTGCTCGAACTTCACCGCAATGTCAGCCAGTGTTCAGTCGGGCTGGCTAGCGCGGTCATCATGACGTCAAGACACACGCTCTTCGCTGGTGCAGCGATTCTGTTTCCCGCCGCTTCGCCGGTCCTTGCTCAGGAGACGCCGCCGCCGCCGGCGGAAACCAGCACCACGCCAGCGCAGGCGGCTCCGGCGACCGAGCCGCCGCTGACCGACGAATATGGCGACGAGGAAGAAGCCATCGTCGTCACCGGCGCGCGGCCGCGAGGATCGGTCGTCGGCGACATCCCGCCCGAGGACACGCTCGATTCGCGTGACGTTCGCGCGACCGGCGCGACCAACATCAGCGAATTGCTCGATGCGCTCGCGCCGCAGATTGGCAGCGCGCAGGGGCGCGGCGGCGGCTCGCCCGTGCTGCTCTTGAACGGCCAGCGCATCTCCGGTTTCCGGGAGCTGCGCGACATCCCGACCGAGGCCATCAGCCGGGTCGAGATCCTGCCCGAGGAAGTCGCGCTGAAATACGGCTACCGCGCCGACCAAAAGGTCGTGAACATCGTCCTTCGCGAACGCTTCCGCTCGACCGTCGCGCAAGTCGCGGCCGGCGCCGCGACCGACGGCGGCTATGTCTCGGGGAAGGGCGACCTCACCCGGCTGATGATCAACCGCGCCGGGCGGACGCAGTTCAACCTGCACGCCGAAGGCAATTCGATGCTGACCGAGGCGGAGCGCGACATCGTCCTGACGCAGCCCTCGCCGACCGGCGTCGATGCGGATGAGCTCAACGCCCGCTCGCTGCTCGGAAGCAAGCGCGATGTGCGCGGCTCGACGGTCATCAACCGCACCGTGCTCGGCAATGTCGCGGGCACGCTCAACGCCGAGGTAGAGCATAGTGAGGGCCGCTCGCTGATCGGCATCGGCGACACTTTGCTCACCGGTCTCGCGCGCAACACCAGCAGCAACAGCGCGCACCTCGGCACCACGCTCAACTGGGACAAGGCCCAGTGGCATTGGAACGTCACCGGCAATGCCGACTGGGACCGCGGGATTACCGGCACGGACCGCGACAATGTCGATTTTCCGCGGGACCGGGCGCGCGAGACCACGACCTCGGCTGACCTGACCGGAACCGCCAACGGCAGCCTGTTCAAGCTGCCGGCGGGCGACGCCAGCAGCACGGTGCGCGTCGGCGTCGATACCGTCCACCTCGATACCGAGCGGCGGGCCGCGGGCGTCGTCAACGGCGGTAGCCTCTCACGCACCAGCGGCACCGGTTCGGTCAGCATCGACCTGCCGATCTCGCGCCGCAAGCGCGACTTCGACGCGCTCGGCAATCTGACGCTCAACGCCAATGCCGAGGTTGACCGGCTCTCCGACTTCGGCACGCTGACCAAATACGGCGCGGGCGCGAACTGGTCGCCGGTCGAGCGGCTGACTTTCCTCACCAGCTGGACGCGCGAGGAGGGCGCGCCGACCGTCAACCAGCTCGGCGACCCGGTGCTCGAAACGCCGGGCACGCGCATCTTCGACTTCACCACCGGACAGACGGTCCTCGTGACCGCCGTAACCGGCGGCAACCCCGACCTCGACTCCGACAAGCGCAGTGTGTTCAAGCTCGGCGGTTACTGGCAGCCGAGCAGCAACCTCGACCTGCGCTTGCGCGCCGATTACGTCCACCAGACGATCGACCGTCCAGTCTCCAGCCTCAACGTCACGCCGACGATCGAAGCAGCCTTTCCCGACCGGTTCCAGCGTGACGCCAACGGCCAGCTCGTCCGCGTCGACCTACGGCCGGTCAATTTCGACAGCTCGCGGCGCGACACGCTCCGCGTCGGCTTCGATTTTTCGAAGCCGCTCAAATCGCGGCGACCGTCGCAGTCGGTGATCGACCAGATCCGCTCTCAATTCCGCGCTGCCCGCGGCGGCACGGCACCCGCAACGCCGCCGGGCGGACAGCCGCCCGCGACTCCTTCGCAGGCCAGTCCCCCGCCTAGCCCCCCGCCCGAGGGCGGCACACCGCCTCCACCCCCGCCCGAAAGCGGCGGCGGCGGTGAGGGCCGCGGAGGCGGTCGCGGCTTCGGAGGCGGTGGCCGTGGCGGCGGCGGCGGTTTCTTCGGCGGCGGTAGCCGCGGGCGCCTGCAATTCTCGCAGACCGACACCATCACCTTCGTCGACAAGGTCAGGATCGGGCCCGGACAGCCGGAGATCGACTATCTCCACGGCGACGCGGCGGGATCAGGCGGCGGCACCCCGCGCCGCCAGGTCCAAACGCAAGCCGGCTGGGCCAACAACGGGCTCTGCGCGCGGCTCGGCGCCAACTGGCGCAGCGGCACGACGGTCGATACGCTGACCGGCGACGACCTCCATTTTTCGCCGCTCGCGACATTCAATTTGCGGCTGTTCGCCAACCCCGGCGACATCCCGGAAGTCTCACTGAAGCATCCGTGGCTGCGCGCGACGCAGTTCCGGCTGGAGGTCAACAATCTGTTCAACAGCCGGCCCAAGGTCCACGACGCCGCCGGCAATGTGCCGCTGAGCTACCAGCCCGACCTGCTCGACCCGCTCGGGCGGACGATCATGATCAGCTTCAGGAAGCTGTTCCTGCCCTCCTTCGCGACCATGCGCCGCGACTTCCAGCGCGAGCGCGACCAGGGAACGAGTCCGCGCTGATTCCGCATTTCAAAGAAATGTGCTTTAGCGCGCGGCCATGACGCCGGTTCAGCCCGTTCGGGGCACGCAAAGCCTGCTTGGAGAGGACGCCGACCGCCTGGCCGCGGTGGTCGCGGCGTTCGATCGCGTGCG
>DATEIK010000029.1:0-2497 GCA_035279065.1 Sphingomicrobium sp.
CTGGTCCGGAGCATATGGTCCCCACCTGACGTTTGTGGCGTCAGAGGATTTCCGGCAAACGGCCATGGTGGTCCCGTCACTCCCTCCCGGCCCGAGCGGCCCGGCCTATGCGCGCCCTGAGATGGACCCTTTGTCCAAGGAATCGCTGCGCCGCGCAGCACTCGAAGCCCGCAAGGCGTTCGTGCGGACGCTCTCCGACGCCGACCGCGCCCGGCTCGAGCAGAAGCTCGCCGAGCATCTGACGTCGCTGTTCGCCGGCGTTTCGGTCGTGGGCGGCTATTGCCCGCTCGGCTCGGAGATCAGCCCGGTGCCGGCGATGGAGGAAGCGCGCGCGGTCGGCGCAATCGTCGGCTACCCGTGCTTCGCCAACCCCGCCAAGCCGTTCAAATTCCTCGCCGGGGACCCGCTGGAGCCCGGCCCGTTCGGCATGATGCAGCCCGCCAAGCGCCACCCAGTGGTCACGCCTGACCTGGTGCTCGTGCCGCTGATCGCGGTCGACGGCCGCGGCACCCGGCTCGGGCGGGGCAAGGGCCATTACGACCGCGCGCTCATCCATTTAAAGAAGAGCAAGGCGCGGCTGGTCGGAATCGGCTGGCCGCTGCAGCGCCTCGCGGACACCATCCCCGCCGACGCCTGGGACATTCCGCTCGACGCGTTCGCGAGCCCCGACGGCGTCGAATATTTCGGACAACTGCCGCTCCAGCTCTGATTGAACCGCGCCGGCGCCAGCCGGACACTCACCGAACGGGGCCCGCCCAGGGCTTGCCATTGTGGCGGGCGGGTCCCCACCCCCAGGTCAGCGTCCGCGGTCGAACCTCAGCTTGGGCACCTTGCGGCCCTTCTTCAGCGACTGGCCGCGGCCCGAAAGCGACGGGTTGGACATGAAATAATCGTGGAGGTTGAACTCCTGCCCTGGCTTGGGCTGGAGCCGGGCGTAGCTGCCGTCGGGATTGAGCCGCCAGCTCTGCTGGTTGTCGAGCAGGTTCGCGACCATGACCTGGTCGAGCAGCTGCGCGTGCACGGTCTTGTTCTCGATCGGCAGCATATATTCGATGCGCCGGTCGAAGTTGCGCTGCATCCAGTCGGCCGAGCTGATGTACACCCGGGCAGCCGGATGCGGCAGCTCATGGCCGTTGGCGAAGCACCACAGTCGCGCGTGCTCGAGGAAGCGCCCGACGATCGACTTGACGCGGATCGTCTCGGAGAGGCCTTTGACGCCCGGCCTCAGGCAGCACATGCCGCGCACGACCAGCTCGATCGGGACGCCGGCGATGCTGGCCTCATAAAGCTTGTCGATGATCAGCGGGTCGACCAGCGCGTTCATCTTCGCCCAGACGCCCGATGGCTTGCCCTTCCCCGCGGCCTCGATTTCCACGTCGATCAGCCGCAGCAGCTCGTCGCGCATGGACTGCGGCGAGATGACCAGCTGCTTGAGGTTCTTCGGTTCGAGATAACCGGTGATGTAGTTGAACAGCTTCGCGGCGTCGCGCCCGAGCCTGGCATCGGCGGTGAAGTAGCTCAGGTCCGTGTAAATGCGCGCCGTCACCGGGTGATAATTGCCGGTCCCGAAGTGGCAGTAGGTCCGGTAGCCCTTCTCCTCGCGCCGCACGACCATCGATACCTTGGCGTGGGTCTTCCAGTCGATGAACCCATAGACCACCTGGACTCCGGCGCGCTCGAGCGCGCTCGCCCACATCAGGTTCTGCTCTTCGTCGAAGCGCGCCTTGAGCTCGATCACCGCGGTGACCGACTTGCCGGCTTCGGCGGCGTCGATCAGCGCGCGGATCACCGCCGACTGCTTGCCCGCGCGGTAGAGCGTCTGCTTGATCGCGATGACGTCGGGATCGGCGGCGGCCTGCTGGATGAACTCGACCACCACCTCGAAGCTCTCGTACGGGTGGTGGACGAGGATGTCCTTGCCCTTGATCGCCGCGAAGCAATCGCCGCCATGCTCGCGGATGCGCTCGGGAAAGCGCGGGTTGAAGGCGACGAACTTGAGATCGGGGCGGTCCTCCTCGACCAGCAGCGCGAGGTCGGCCATGCCGAGGAAGCCGCGCGTCTCCGACGTGATCGCATTCGCCGCATCGAGCCCGTCGTGGACGACCCGCACCAGTCCTTCGGACATGCCGGGCTCGAGCTCGAGCCGCACCACGCGCCCACGCCGGCGCCGCTTGATCGCGGTGCGGAAGTAGCGGACGAGATCTTCGGCTTCCTCCTCAATCTCGATGTCGCTGTCGCGGATCACGCGAAAGGCGCCGCCACGCAGCACCTCATATTTGGGGAAGAGGTAATCGGTCTTGCGCCGGATCAGGACCTCCAGCGCGATCGACCGCGCGGGATCGCCGGGGATGCGGATGAAGCGCGGGATGGTCGGCGGCGCCATGATCAGCTCGCGGACGGTCGATTTGCCCTTCTTGAGCTCGAAGATCAGGCTCAGCCCCTGGTTGGGGATGAACGGGAACGGATGCGCGGGGTCGATTGCCTGCGGCGTCAGCAC
>DATEIK010000030.1:0-16461 GCA_035279065.1 Sphingomicrobium sp.
CCTGTCCATTTCCCGCGACACCGTGACGAAGACGCCGGCGCAAGTCCTGATGGAGCGGGAAACGCGCGTCGCGTGGGGGCCAGTCCCGCATAGCCTGCTGGGCACGCCGCTGGCCGAGACGCGCTGGCACATGAAGGGCGAGGAGTTCCTCCTGCGCGGTGAAGGCAGCCATTACTTCCACTACCGCAAGGGCGAAGGGATCACGATCGAGCGCGCCGAAGATTGCGATGCCAGCGAGGAAAGACTGTGGCTGAACGGCAGCGTCTACGCGGCCATTGCAAGCATGAATGGCTTGCGCCCGATCCATGCTTCGGCGGTGGCGTTCGAGAGCGCCGTCTACGCCTTCAGCGGGCCCGCAGGCGCTGGCAAGTCGACCTTGATCGCCGCGCTCGGCAGGCTCGGTTTTCCGATGTTCTGCGACGACACTCTGATCCTCGACCTTTCCGGCTCAGGCGCGATCATCGCGCTTCCAGGCCACAAGAGATTGAAGCTGTCGGCCGATGCCATCGACCTGAGCGGTGCGAGGCAGGAGGAACAGGTGTCGCGGACCGTCGACAAATTCTATGCGACGTCGGCAGCGGGGAACGTCGAGCATGCCCTGCCCCTCGCCGAGCTCATCTTCCTGGAAGATGGGCCGGTCCCCGCCGTCATCCCGATTTCGGGCGCCGAGCGCATCACGCGGATGCAGGACGATCATTATACGTCACAGTTGTTCGATGCGGCCCAGCAATTCGATCTGAATGGCAAGTTTCAACATCTCTGCCGCCTCGCCGAGCGGGTCCAGATGTCCCGCTTCGTCCGTCCGTGTAACCGCGAGCGCTTTGACGAGATGATCGGGCTTGCGGCGGACCATGTGCGCGCTAGGGCGAAGCGATGAGCGCCATCGTCAAGCTGTCGAACCGGCTTACCGAGAGCGAGATGAACGACGAAGTCGTCATCATGCGCGTCGACAACGGTGAGTTCTTCTCGCTCGCCGAAACCGCCGCGACGATCTGGCGAATGATCGACGGCACGCGCGACCGGGCGGAACTGGCTGCGGCGGTCGCCAGCGAGCTTGCGCTCCGCGAGAGCGAGATCCAGGCAGACGTCGACGAGTTCGTGACCGAGCTCGCAGAGGCAGGCCTGGTTGCCGAACGGTGAGAAGTGGCGCGGCCGTGTGGGAACGGCGCGTGCGATGGCATTGCTTTGCTGGGCCCGCGCCCTCGTCGAGTGGGTTCCCTTCGAACGGTGGCGTGGCACCCTCGGCTTCACCGGAGGCGCGCCCGGTGAGGTCTTGGGGACTGCTCGTCGCCTCGCGGACCAGGTAGAACGCGCCGCAAGCCGCCTGCCGATCCACACGCGGTGCCTGCCACGAGCGGTGGCGCTGAGCTGGCTGCTTCGCACGGGGCATATTGGCCACGTCCTGGTCATTGCGGCTCGGCCTGCGGAGCTCCGGGCGACCGCCGAACCGCTCCATGCCTGGGTCGAGGTCGATCGGATGCGCCTGATTGGCGACCTGCCAGGGCCGTGGATCGAAGTCCTGCGACTCGAAGGTTAACCCTGGGAACGGCCGTTTCACCAAGGCGTTGTCGGTCGGTTGAATAAAATTGGTTAGTTGACTAATGCTGTCGGCGATCACGGAGCACCGCTTGTTGCCCGGTCAAGCGCAGGAGCCAGTTGTGACAAAGAGCAGGAAATCCGCAGAGTGGGTGAAGCCGAAGCTCGTTCGCCTCGGTGAGCTTAAGAATGTCGCAGGCCCGAGCGGCACTGGCACCGAGGGAGGGCCGAACGGCAAGTCCTGAGGACCGCTGCCGTCGACGCATTCGCCTGGAATTCTGATCCTTCATGCTGGCGATTGCCTGGCGGTGGGGTGACGCTGGGCCAAGCGCGGAAAAGCTCGCCGCTCGTCTTGGATCTTCCCTCTGCGCAGGGATCGGTGGCCAAGCAGCGGCCGTCGAGCATTCCGGCGTACATCTTGCTTACCGGCCTCTCCAACAGAATCACCGCGGGCCCGCTGGCTGGCGCCCAACCATCCTGCCAGACGGCAAGATCGCGGCCTTTCACGGTTATTTCGACAATGCTCAAAGCGTCGCGGAGGAGCTTGGAACCCAGGCGCGCGATCTAGCTGAACTCTATGGGCTGGCGCTTCAGCGCTGGGGAGACGACGCCGAACGGCGGATCGTGGGTGAATATTGCGCCGTCATCGCCGACCCGCGGAGGACGCATCTGCGCCTCTCGCGAAGCCCAATCAAAGCCCCACCGCTCTATTATTTCCACGACGCGGACCTCGTAGCGACCGCTTCTGTTCCCCGCGCGCTGTTTGCGGCCGGTGCTGAGCAGCGGCTCAACGAGCGCCGGCTTGTCGATGCGGCAATGCGCAATCTCACCGACGATGAGGCCAGTTTCTTCGACGGGATCGCACAGGTGCCGACCGGTTGCATCGTCGAGCTGGTCCGCGGCAAGCCGCGCGTCCTGCGCCGCTGGTACAATCTGCTCGATGTCCCGTTTCACGGCGTCTCGAACGATGCAGAGGCGATCGAGCGTGCGGAGCAACTGCTCGACGAGGGCGTTCGCGCGTGCCTCCGCGGTTTCAGCCATCCCGGATCGACCCTGTCGGGCGGACTCGACTCGCCCCAGGTCGCGGTTCGCGCATTGAAGGCGATGCCGGCGACGCAAAAGCTGCCGACCTTCACGTTCCATCCCGAGCCCGGCTTCGACGGACGCGCGCCGCGCGGGATGATGGGCAACGAGCGGCCGCTCGTGGAGGCGCTCGCGGCAATGCACCCGCGGATGGAACCGCACTTCACCTCGAACGCGGGCTACGGGCACGACTTTCGGTGGAACGAGCTGTTTCATCTCATGGGCGCGCCATCCGGCCTGAACACGATGTACGTGTTTCACGGCCTGATGTCCGAAGCCGCAAAGGCCGGTTGCGACGTCTTGCTCCTCGCCGAGTGGGGCGACTGGACGTTCAGTGACCGGGGCGACTGCGCCTATGTCGAATATCTGCTTAAGGGCCATTGGCGGCAATGGTGGCTCGCCCTTGCGCGCCCGCCGATTCACGACGGATCGATGTTTCGGCGCTTTCTGGCGCGCAGCCTTTCGGCATTCCTGCCCTACTTCGTGTGGCGCCCGCTCCGTCAGCTGTTTCGATCGAAGAAAACTTCGCTGATGGACTTGGCGCAGCCGCTCTCCGCCGAGTTTCGCAAGAGTTCCGGCGGCGAACGGCGGCTGACCAACTCGGGGATTCAGGCCGACCGCTACCAACCGTGGAGCCGCCGCCATTCTCGCAAGCTGCTGTTCGAGAACATCGGCGACATGGCCGAAGTCTATCAAGGCTTCGAGCAATTGTACGGCGTCGCTCTCCGCGATCCGACCGCTTACCGGCCGTTCGTCGAGTTCTGCCTCGGGCTCCCTACCCGCATGTTCATGCGCGACGGGGAATTCCGCTGGCTCGCAAAACAGATGGCGAAGGGCATCATGCCCGAAGAACAGCGCAACAACCCGCGCTTCGGATGGTGGGACGCCGATTGGCATCTCAGGATCAGCCGCCGACGCCACGATTTGCTCGCCGAGCTGGATCGTCTCGAGCAGGATGAGCGGTTCGGCCAAATGTTCGACATTCCGCGGCTTCGGGCTTCGCTGGAAGACTGGCCCGAGCAAACCGAGACGGACCCCGAAAAGGCCTTCACGCCGCAACTGGCGCTGCCGGCCGCGCTTCTGACGGCGCGTTTTGTGCAATTTGTGGAGGGGCGCAACGCGCCCTGAGGCAGCGCTCGTTTCGGTCTCGCCTCTCGGCTAGGCTGGCCGGGTGTCTTTGGTTGCGCTCACTCCGGAGTTTCGGCTCCTGGCAGACGCCTGCCGCCGCTCCTTCGCGGGAGCGGACAGCGCCGGCCCGCTCCTCCAAGACGAAGGCTCGATCGACTGGTCCCGGTTCCTGCGAACCGCGCGGTTTCATCGCGTGCAAGGCCTCGTCTGGAGAGCGCTTCGCCGCCAGCGCGTGCCTCCGCCGATCGCCGAGGCGCTAAAGACAGACGCCGAGGCCATCGCCATTGCGAACCTGCGTGCCGCAGCCGGTAGTCGCGAATTGCTTGCGGCGTTCGATGATGCGGGCGTTGCGCTGCTGTTCGTCAAGGGACTGACGCTCGGTGTCCTGGCCTACGGCGGCGTCGCGTCCAAATCGGCCGCCGATATCGATATTCTCGTCGCCGAGGACGATGTCGCCCGCGCTGCGGAGCTGCTGCGTCGCTGCGGCTACGGCCTCGTGGTCCCGCAAGCGGATGAAGATGTCAGCGCCTGGCACCGACAGGCGAAGGAGTCATTGTGGGCGAACGAGAATGCCGGCCTCCACGTCGACCTGCACTCGCGCCTCGCGGACAATCGGGCGCTTATTCCCACGCTCACCGTCAACTCGCCGAGCTGCTGCGTCGAGGTTTCACCAGCGATTGCCCTGCCGACGCTCACCGACGACGAGCTATTCGCCTATCTCGCGGTTCACGGCGCTTCCAGCCTGTGGTTCCGGCTCAAATGGCTCACTGATTTTGCGGCGCTTCTTCACCCGAAAGATGGCGCCGAGATCGAGCGGCTCTACCGTCGTTCCCAAATGCTCGGCGCGGGCCACGCCGCGGGCCAGGGCCTACTGCTTGCCGACGCCATTTACGGCACTCTCACCGACTGCCCAAGTCTCCGCGACGAACTGTCTCGGGACCCGGGCCATCGCTGGCTTCTAGAGCAGGCCTTAAAGCAGCTCGCGGGCAAACCGGAGCCGGTTGAGCCGACTTCCGCGCGCCTTGGCACGCTGCGCATACACCTGGCCCAATTCGCGCTTCTTCCGGGGCTCAGGTTCAAAATAGGCGAGCTGATCCGCCAGGCGCGCGCCGCTTTGTCCTAACGCCGCCGTCGCGAGCCGCCGCGGAACAGGCCGGGAGCAAAGCGGACGGCAAGCATCAGGATCGTAGGCAGCAGCATCGTCAGCAGCACGTCCTTGGCGCATTCGCCATATTGCATGCCGGGGTCGGGCCATTGTTCGACCCACAGGTCGACGGTCTCGTTCCAGCCGATGATCGCCAGGAGCCACAGCCACGGGCGCAGCGAAGCGAGCGAGCGCCGCGTCACCGCACCCAGCCCCAGCCAGACGAGAACCCCGACGATCACGTGAAGCGCGTCGTGATTGATCGCAATCGCATGCTCGATGAACAGCTTGCCCTGGTGCCACGACGCCATTGCGCCCGTGATGATCTCCCACAGCCGGCTCACCGCGCTTCTCACCCCAGGACGATGTGACGGGTAGGCCGGAGGTCGGAAGTCGCGGAGGCCGTCACCGCGCGGCGATCGGCCAGCAGCGACAGGCACATCGCGAAAGCCGCGCTGATCGCTGCGGTACGCAGCGGGAAATCGACTAGGCTGTGGACCAGGATTGCGGCCGAGGCGATCGACGCGGCACGCGCGAACGGGCCCGCCTCTGCGGAGCTCCACGCGCGCCATGCGGCCCTACCCCACCAGGCCAGGAACAGGATCAGGATGGCCAGGCCGGGAATTCCGGCCTCGAGCAGCAACTCGGCATAATCGTTGTGCGCGTGAACAACGTAGGTCCCTGTCACGCGATCATGGTCGTCGTACAGGTCGTAAACGCGCCGGAAAGTGCCCACGCCCGAGCCGAGCGGCAGGAAATTGCGCGCCGCCGCCCATGTGGTCGCAAGCATGTCCTCGCGCGATTCGACGGAGGAGGCCGCTTCGGCGCCGAAGCCGTTCGGCCGCGTCGAGCTCGATTCAAGGACCCCAACGGCCACGATCAGGAAGAGGCCACCGAAGATCGCGACCCAGCGGATCAGCGGGCTGCGTGCCGGCATCACGATCAGCGCGCTGGCCGCAAGCAACGGCACCGCGAGGCCGTAACCGGCAAGCGAGCCGTTGAGGGCGATGCCGACCACCAGCACGAGCGTTGCACCCGCCGCCATCACCGCGACCGCATGTTGCCGTTGCCGGCTCGCGCCTCGCGCGGCCGCGACGAGTGCCGCGACAAACGGGAGGCCGATGACGAGCAGGATCGCCATGTGATTGGCATTGGCGAAGAAGCCGGTCGCGAAGCCAAAGCTGACGTCGGGGTAGAGATACCAGGGCGAGGTCAACGGGTTGCCGCTGGCAACCTGCAGGACGCCCAGCAGGATGCCGCAGAACGTGCCGCCGAGGAGCGCCAGCGCCAGCCACGCCGGTCGGTACGCCTTCAGGCGCAGCATCGCACAGAGCATCGCGATCGGCGGGATCAACGTCAGCAGCGCCTGGAGGCTGTCGTAGGGGGCCAGCGAAACCGGCACGGCGGGGACCGCAATGCCGAGGACGCGATAGCCCGAGGCGATCGCCTCGCGGCCTCCGACGTGCGGCCAGACAGACGCCGGCAGGGGCACCAGCTGCAGCGCGACCAGCGCCAGGGCCGCAAGCACGATGCCGAAAAGCGCCCGTGCCGGCGCCGGTTCCGCACTTCGCGACATTGCCGCCCAGCCAATGATCGCGATGCCCAGCAGCTGCAGCACCATGTTCGCCCAGATTCCCTGGGCGCTGCCGCCGGCGATGAGGCACAGGAAGAGATAGGCCGGTGCGACGGCCTCGCGGACGCGGCTAGCCATTCGCGTTGGCCCGGGTGAGCGACATCTGGCCGATCGTCGCGTCGACTTGCTGCGGAATGTCCGAGGACGAGCCGACGAGCTCGAGCCGCTGCGCGCTGCAGTTCGCCGGCACGTCGAAGGTCTGCGAGCCCCTGGCGAGGGCGTCGAGCGAGATCGTCGCGAATGGCATCTGCGCGTCGGCGCAAGTGAGCGTCCAGCGCAGCGCCGCGCGGCGCGCCCCTCCTCCCGAAACCCGCATCCCCAAGGCGTAGTGGCCCGGTGCGAGAGTCAACAACTGGCTGGCGAGCGCACCTTCTTCCTGGCCGTAATAGATGACGTGCAGCTGTCCTCCGCCCTGCCGCTCGGCGAGGCCGATGGTCGACGACGCCAGCGTCCAGTTGAACGGCGGCGGCGCGCTCGCGTCGGCGAAATGCGTGTCGAACAGAAGCTGGCCCGGGCTTTCGCGAACGCCCGCCACCCCCGCCCAGATCGCCCGCGCCTGCTGATATTGGCCTTCACTGACCAGAGTCGCCAGCAACACCGGAAGCCACGGGCTTCTGGCGTTGCGATGTGGCCGGTCGGCGAGCGCGAGGATCGCGGTCGTATTCGCGCCGTCGTGAGCCAGCGCCTCAAGCGTGGTCTCGGCCAGGTCTGGGTCGGAGCGGAACAGCGCCTTCAGTTGCGGCCATCGCGCCGGATTGCGCGCATAAGTGGCGACGTAGGGCGTCACGTTGACGATGCCGTTGGGCGCCAGCCGCGCCAGCGCCGCGAACTCGGTGAGGCCTCGCTTGACGTCGCCTGCACGCAGATAATGATCAGCGAGGAAATAGCGCGCGGGGAGCGACCGCGGATCACGCCACTGGGCCGCCTCGAATGCCCGCCGGGCGAGCGTGGTCTCCCCGGCCAGCTGCGCCTGCACTCCGCGGACGAGAAACGGCTCGGCCGCGAGCGGCGCTTTTTTGGCCGCGTCGTCGATCTTATCGAAAACCTCGCGGCCGACCGGCTGGCCAAGGTGTGCCGCCGAGCCGATGGCCGTCATCGCCACCCCCAACTCCGCCTGCGGATGACCGCTCCACAGCGCCGCGGCATTGGCCGGCCGCGTGTCGGCCAGCGCGCGAACGGCCGCGTTGCGCACGACTTGAACCGCGACCAGCAAGGCCATCGCGGCGACCGCAGCTCGGCCGAAGAGGGTCATCGATTTGCCCCCCGCCTGGATGTCAGCTTTCGTCGCCCTGCGGGATCATCAGGATCTCGGTCTTGGCGCGGCCGACCTTGCCGTAGCCATAGCCGTAACCGTAGCCGTACGAACCGTAGCCGTAGGTGGTCGCGGCGGAGACGAACTTCGTGAGCGTCGCGCCGAGCACGTGCGTCCCGGTCGCTTCGAGCCGATTGAGCGATTCGATCGCGGCGCGGGTGCGGGTCTTGCCGCTCTCGACCACGAACAGCAGGTGCCCCGCCGCGGCGGCGAGCAGCGGGGCGTCGGCAAGCCCAACGGTCGGCGGCCCGTCGATGATCACGATATCGAACTGCTCGGACGCCTCGGCGATGATCTTGCGGATTCGCCCCGTCGCGAGCAGGTCGGCCGGATTGGGCGGCACCGGCCCGCTCGGCAGCAGTGACAGGTTGGGGTGCTGCGTTTCCACGACGTGCGCTGCGACCGGGTCGTCGGTCGTGAGCAGCTTGCTCAATCCCACGCGGTCGCTTGCAGCCTTGAAGGCCGGCTTGCGCAAGTCGCTGTCGATCAGCAGCACCGATTTCTCGCGGCGTGCGAAATTCTGCGCGAGGGCGAGCGCGGTCGAGGATTTGCCTTCGCCCGAACGCGTGCTCGTCACAACAAGCGTCTTGGGCATCCCCGCATCGGTACTGAAACGGAGCGCCGCGACCATTGCGGAATAAGCCTCCGAGACCATCGAAGTGGGGTTCTTGAGATCCTCGATGAACGTGTCCCGGGCCGAGGTCTTCGGAACGACGCCGAGACAGGCCAACGCGAGCTTCTTGCGCACGTCTTCGCGCGTCTTGATGGTGTCGTTGATGAACTCGAGCCCGATCGCACCGGCGACTCCTGCGAGGGCGCCAAGGCCCAGGCCGAGAAGCAGGTTGAGCAACAGGTTCGGCCGGTAGGGCGCAGCCGGTGGGTCCGCCCGGTCGACGATCGAGACGGGGGCCATGCCGACGCCGCCGGCCACTCCGATCTCCTTGTAGCGCTGAAGCAGCGCGTCATAGAGGCTGCGGTTGGTATCCACCTCGCGCTGCAGGATGTTGTACTGGATGCTTCGGCCGCGGAGATTGAGCACGGCCCCCTTCAGTTGATTAACCCGCGCCTGGAGCGCTCGCTCGGCGGAAAGCGCGCCGCGATAATCGACCAGCAGCGAATTGGTGTGCCCCGACGACATTTGCGCGCTGGTTCCGGCGATTTGGCGGCTGAGTTCGTCGATCTGCGCTTTCAGGCTTTGCATCTCGGGATGCTCGGGCTTCATGAAGGTGCGCTTCTGCTGATATTCGGCCTGCAGGGTCGCGAGCTGCTGACGGAGCTGCAGCGTGCTGGTCGTGACGTCACTCGTCGGGCCCGTCGCCAGGGCTTGCCGGTACGCGCCCTCCGCGGCGACGCGGCGCGCGGTCGCATCGGCCAGGGCCTTGTTCAGCGTGATCAGCGATTCGCCCTGGAGCGAGCCGGCGTCTCCGCCGGTCGGCTTGCCGTCGGGTCCGACGGCGGTCGTGATGATGCCCTGCTCCTGCGCATAAGCGGTCAGCGCGCGCTCCGATCGCTCGAGATCGCTGCGGGTCTTGGAGATCTGTCGCTCGAGGAAGTTACGCGCATAGGCCGACGCCTCGTAGCGCCGCTGGAGCGCGGTATTGATGAAGCTGTCGGCAATGCCGTTGGCAACCAGCGCCGCCAGCTGCGGTGAAGGCGAGGAATAGCTGAACTTGATGAGCTGCCCGTCTTCCGGGGCGATCACGCTGAGGCTACCAAGGACCGAGTCGGTGGCGGCTCGGAGCCGGCCGGAAGCCTCGCCAGATTGCGGCACGATCGTTGCATTGTTGGCGAGATTGAGTTCCTGCACCGTGCGCTGCGCGACGCTCTTGCTCGACAGCAGGCCGACTTGGGTAGCGACGAAGTCGTAGGAATTGACGTTGGCGGCCTCGCGCTCGCGCGATTGCTCATCGCTCACCGACACGGTCGGCGGATTCGCCTCCAGCGTGACCCAGGCGCGATAGACGGGCGTCGTCAGCAACGTCATCAGGATTGCGCCGATCAGCCCTACAGCGAGCGATCCAAGCACCAGCCAGCGCCAATGGTGGATGATCCGGACGACCGTCGCGAAATCGAGGATGTTGGTCGGCGAATAGGTGCGTTGCCCGGGACCGAGCCGCGCGGCGGCCTCTGCATCATAAGGGCTGAGCGGCCACGAGCCGTCGTTCGGAACGGCAAGGTTGTTCACGAGCGCTCTCCCCGGGTCATGGCTGTTCGCTCCGGCATCAGAAGGGCCTGAACAGCCCGAGGCTGGGAAGCGCCTGGAAGATCTGTTTCTGCAGCGCCTTGATCGACGAGCCGTCGACGACGACGATGTCGCCGGGATAGACGGCGGGGTCCGGCGCCTGCCCGTGGCGAATAGAGACGAGATCGAAGGCGGCGGCCTGGCGCGTCCCGCCGATCGTCCGGAAGACCGCGACGCGATGCGGGTTGGCGTCCTCGCTCGTCCCCTTGGCCAGGGCGACGGCCTGCATCAGCGACAGGTTGCCGAGCGCCGGGAACGAGCCGGCTTCTTTCACCGCCCCGTCGACCGTCACCAGCCGCCCGACGGATTTCTTGATGCCGACGCTGACGTCAGGGTGCTCGAAATATTTCTCGCCGAGCTTCTCGGTGAGCACGTCGTCCAGCTGGGCCGTCGTGAGGTTGGCCGCTTCGACCTCGCCGATCAGCGGCAGCGAGATGTGGCCCGCCAGGTCGACATCGTAATCGTCGCTCAACTCCTTGGAATTGAACACCTTGACGGTGAGCTGGTCCATCGGGGCGATCTTGTAGCCGGCGCCGAGCGACTGGACCGAGGGCTCGTCAGGCGCCGCAAGCGCGCGGTCGTAAGGGATCGGGCCGCCGCGAGTGTCGGCGCAGGAAGCCACCAGCAATAGCGAAAGAACGCAGGCCATCGCGCTGGCAATTTGGCGTGGGGCAAGAGCAGCAAACACAGCCGTTCCTCACAAAAACGCGCGCTTCCCCCTTAGCGCCGATAACCGCGAGCAACGCCGGTTAGCACCAAAATGGACCAAATCAATCCGTTGTGGACTGGTCTACCTCCACCATCTCACGCGTATCGACGTACCAACGCTCGGCATCTTCGATCGCCAGCGCGGTCAGGATGCCGCTGCGAAAAGCGCCGGTGTCGATCCCGATGCGGTTGGGCCGCTCCTCGATTTCCTCGCTGATCGTATGGCCATGAACCACGACGAAGCCGTGGTCGGAGTCGTCGAGTAGAAAGGGCTCTCGGATCCACCGCATGTCCGATTGGAGCTGCGCGCCGAGTTCGACGCCGGGCCGAATCCCGGCGTGGACGAACAGATAATCCCCGAACCTGCAGCTATCGACGAAGCTTTCGAGGAACTCGACGTGCGACGGCGGAATCGCGCGCCGCACTTCGGGGAGTTGGGCCTCGCGATTGAGGTTGCCGAGCCGGGCGACGTCGACGCCATAGCTCTCGAGACACTGCGTGCCGCCGAACCATCGCCACTTGGTGATCAGCTCGGCATCGCCGCCGAGGATTCGAAGCAGCACCTCCTCGTGGTTGCCGAGGATGAACACCGGTCGGACGCCCGGGTGGCGATAGGTCCGCAACCGTTCGACGACCTGTGCCGAGCTTGGGCCACGGTCGATCAAGTCGCCGACGAAGACCAGCACCGTCTTCGCTGCGGGACGTTCGCGCAGCTCCGCGTGAATCTTGTCCAGTAGCCGATCGAGCAGGTCGAGCCGACCATGGATATCCCCCACGACATAGGCGCGCTGGCCGCGGACGCCGGCGGGCGCGGAGGACTGGCGGGCAGGAGAGCTGGACATCCGGTTCCTAACTGGGTGGCGCCGCGATCCGCGCGAGTTCATCGAGATAGGCCTGGATAACCACCTCCTCGCTAAATCGCTCCTGAACCATGCAGCGCGACGCGGCACCCATCGCCTCTCGCTCGGCCATCGGCAGATCGGCGAACCTCGCCATGCCGTCGGCGAGCGAGCGAACGTCACGCACCACGCACAGGAACCCGTTGACCCCGTCCTCGATGACTTCGCGGCAGCCGGGAACGTCGGTCGCGATCAGCGGCCGCGCCATCGCCGCGCCCTCGAGCAGCGACCGGGGAAGCCCCTCGCGATACGAAGGAAGGACGATCGCGCTGGCGTTTGCAAGATGAGGCCGCACGTCGTCGGTCGACCCCAGATATTCGATGGTCCCTTCACCGATCCAGCGGTCGAGCTCCTCGCGCCGGATCGCGGTGCGGTTGCCCTCGTCGATCGGCCCGAGCAGCTGGAAGCGCGCGCTCGGCAGCCGCTGGAGCAACATCCTCGCAGCCTCGACAAATTCACGTACGCCCTTGTCACCGAGCAGCCGCGAAACGAGCAGGAACGTCGGCGGGCCGACCGCCTGCGGCGCGGGAGCGAAACGGTCGAGGTCGACGCCCGAGCCCGGCACGACCCTGGTCCTGGCCGTCGGGACGATCCGGCGCTCGACGAACAAACGGCAGTCGTCGCCATTCTGGAATAGGATGATCGCAGCCTTGCGGAACGCGGCGCGATAAAGGTTGGTCACCAGCCTTTGCAGCGGTCCCGGACGAATGAACGCCGTGCCGAGCCCGCTCACGTTGGGAATCGCCGGGATTCCGAGCGAGCCGGCTGCAAGGCAGCCGTAGATGTTCGGCTTGATGGTGAAGCCAAGGAACGCCGCCGGCCGCAGCCGCTTCAGCAGCCAGCGGTAGGCCAGCAGCAGGCGAAGGTCGGTCAGCGGATTGAGCCCCGAGCGGTCAATCGGCAGCGCGATCCGCTCGACGCCGAGCGCGGTCATGCGCACTTCAGCACCGGCTTCGTGGGGCGCAATGACGATCGGCCGATATCCCGCGTGTTCCAGCGCGCGGATCAGGCCACCGCGGAAATTGACGATGTTCCAGGCACTGTTCGCCGCCAGGACGATCGGGTGCGGCGGCGTTGGCACACGCTAGGCGCTGAGCAGCTGGAAGCGCGGAATGTCGACGTCGAACGCGGTCCCGTCCTCGTCGACCATGCGATAATTGCCGCTCATCGACCCGGATTCGGTATCGAGCGGGCAGCCCGAGACATAGTCGAAGCTGCTGCCCGGCGCGATTAGCGGCATTTCGCCAACCACGCCCTCGCCGACCACCTCGTGAACGGTCCCGCGCCCATCGACGATCGACCAGCGCCGCGACAGCAGCTGCACCGCCCGGTCCGAGCCGTTCTCGATGCGAACATGATAGGACCAGAACCAGCGCTCGGCGCTTGGGTCCGATTGCTCGGCGAGATAGCTGACCGCAACGCGTACCGCGATGCCGCGTGTCACCGCGACATTGGGGAACAGCATGGCGAGCGCGTCGGCCGTCATCTGCGAATCCCTAGGCGAGTCCACCCGCGCGGCGCAACCGGTCGACCAGCCGTGCGCGCGCCTCGAAGGTCGGTCGGGATCGGTCAGTCAGGACGTCGCGGGCGATGAAATGGCCGCTGAGATCGAGTCCCTGGGCGATGTCTTGCCATGACGCCGGTCCGCCCGCGCGAACGAACGCCGGCAGCGAGAGCAGCTTGCCGGCATAGGGCTCGGCCTCGGCGGCGCTGACCGCCCGCCCCGACTTTGGGCTGACCGCTACCAGGCCGTCGTTCGATCCGCTGACCGCGCATGTGTCGAGATCGAGCCCGAAGCCGAGCTCGGCGAGCAACAGCAGCTCGTAGCGCACCAGCGCGGGGCCCCAGCCCAGCGCCGAGGGCGCGGCCTCGATCGCGTCGAGCAGGCCTTCCAGCGCCTCGTACAGACGAGGATAGGCCTGGCCCTCGGGCAAGGCGGTCGCGGTCAACACAGTCGCCCATTCGATTGCTGCGGCGGGGAGCGGTTCGGACAGGATCGGGCCGCGGCTATGGATTAGTTCGATTGTAGCCTGAGGGAGCTGCGTATCGGTTCGCGCCGAGATCGCCGCCTGGACGACGTTCCCGGCGATCAGGACAGGGCGCATCCGCCGGCCGCGCGCGCCGCGGACATAGGCGGCCTGCAAGCCATCACCGGGAGTCATCAGCCGAACGATTGCGCCATGCTCACCGTGGCTGCGCAGCGCGCAGACGATCGCCTTGGTCTGCAGCCGGATCATCCGCGCGGGTGGAAGTAATCGTACAGCTGGCGCGCCATCGCCTGGCTGATCCCCGGCGCTTTCTCGAGGTCCTCGAGCGCGGCGCCCTTGACCGCGCGCGCGGTCCCAAAATGCATGAGCAGCGCGCGCTTGCGGTTGGGCCCGATGCCAGGGACCTCGTCGAGCGTCGACGTGGTCAGGCTCTTCGCTCGCTTGGCCCGGTGCGTGCCGATCGCAAACCTGTGAGCTTCGTCGCGCAACCGTTGGAGATAGAACAATAAAGCCGAGTTGGGGGGCAAAGTGATCTCCCGTCCGCCCGGCAGGTGAAACATTTCGCGGCCCTCGCGGCCGTGGTGTGGCCCCTTGGCCACCCCGACCACCGGCACGTCGTGGACGCCCATGTCCTCCATCACTTCGCACACGGCCGACAGCTGGCCCTTGCCGCCGTCGATCAGGACGAGGTCCGGCCATTCGCCGCTCTGCCGGTCGGGATCTTCCTTCTCGAGCCGGGCGAAGCGCCGCTCGAGCACCTCGCGCATCATCGCGAAATCGTCGCCCGGCTGCGTCTCCGCGCGCTTGATGTTGAACTTGCGATAGTTGTTCTTCCGGAAACCCTCAGGCCCCGCGACAACCATAGCACCAGTGGCATTGGTGCCCATGATGTGACTGTTGTCATAAACCTCGATCCGCTTGGGCACGTCCGCAAGGTCGAAGACCTCGGCCAATTCGCGGAGGATTTTGCCCTGGGTCGTGGTCTCGGCCATGCGCCGGTCGAGCGCTTCCTCGGCATTGCGCCGCGCCTGGTCCATCAGCCGCCGACGAGCACCGCGCACCGGCTGCTCGATCACCACCTTGCGCTCGGCGCGCTCGGACAGCGCCTGCTCGAGCAATTCGCGATCGCCCATCGCGCGATCCACCAGGATCCGCTTCGGCGGCGGCATGTCCTCGTAGAACTGGACAAGAAAGCTCGATAAAACCTCCGCTTCCGGAACGTCGTTGGTATGCGCGGGAAAAAAGGCGCGATGCCCCCAATTCTGCCCGCCACGAATGAAGAAGGCCTGGACCGAGACCGTACCCGCCTTGCACGCGAGCGCGAACACGTCGGCGTCGCCCAGGCCTTCCGCATGCACGGTCTGGCTGCCCTGGATGTATGTCAGCGCGCGCAACCGGTCGCGGTACACCGCAGCCAGCTCAAAGTCCTGCTTCTCGGCGGCCTGCGCCATCAGCCCCGACAGCCGCCCCTGGACGTTGGTCGATTTACCGGCCAGGAATGCCTTCGCGTCATCGACCAGCTCGCCGTAGGCATCCTCTCCGATCCGCCCGACGCAGGGCGCCGAGCAGCGTTTGATCTGGAAGAGCAGGCACGGCCGGCTGCGGTTCTCGAAAAAGCTGTCGGAACAGCTTCTTAACAGGAACAGTTTCTGAAGCGCATTAAGGGTCCGGGTGACTGACCCGGCGCTTGCGAACGGTCCGTAATAATGCGCCTTTTTGACCCGGCGCGCGCCACGATGCTTCTGGATCCGCGGGAATTCGTGATCCTCACGGAGCATGATGAACGGGAAGCTTTTGTCATCACGCAGCAGCACGTTGTAGGCTGGCCGGAAGCGCTTGATCAGCTGCGCCTCGAGCAGCAGCGCCTCGGCCTCGGTCCGCGTCGTCACGATGGTCATCGACCGCGTCTGGGCGATCATGCGCTGCAGTCGTTTGGGCAGCTTTGCGACCTGGGTGTAATTGGTCACCCGGTTCCTTAGCGCCCGCGCCTTGCCGACGTAGAGGACGTCCCCGCGCGCATCCTGCATTCGGTACACGCCGGGATTGCGCGGCAGCGTCTTGAGCACCTCGCGAATGGCGGCAACCCCCGCATCGAGGTCGGGTTGGTCCACGCCGCGCACGGCATAGGTCGCCTGCTCCTCGTTGAAGCGGTCGGAAGCCCCCGGGTGATCAGGGCGATCGGCAGGCGTGCGGTTCATGCACGCCCGACCTAGTGATTCCAGTTCGGTCTTGCGAGATTTAAGGCGTCGTGGCGACCTTGAGGCCGGCAAGCGACAAGCGCCGGCCAGGCGCTGCGGCCAGCGCTCGCCTGTACGCCTCTGCCGCCTCAGCCTTCCGGCCGAGCACGAGCAACTCGTCGCCGAGCATCTCGAAGCTCGGCTTCTGCAGCGCCGGCGGCCCGAATGGCGGCGGCAGCGCCGCTTCGGTTTCGGCGGCCTTGCGCAGCAGGCTAAGCCCCTCGTCCGTGCGCCCGTTGGCGAGCGCGGAAACGGCCTCGCCCTGGGCAACCGCCCGGTCGATCCACGGCATCGTCTGGTCGTCGTCCGGGAATTCCTTGGCGAAGTTCGCCGCCAGGACCTCACGATCCGCTTTCATCGCACTCAAGGCCGCCTCAGCAGCTTGCCCGTCATGCCGGCCAGCGAGAACCCGGCCATAATCCTCGAGAAACCGCGCATAGGTCATCTTGCCCGACGGAAGCTCGAGCCATTTCGGCCACTTGCCGGTTTCGATCCCGACGCGGACCGCCATGTCGGCCCAGCTGGCCGTACTCCCTTCGGGGTAGCCGACC
>DATEIK010000031.1:0-3278 GCA_035279065.1 Sphingomicrobium sp.
GGATCGCGGCGCCGGTCGAGCCCGATCGCTTTCCGCATATTGTACGACGCGACGGTGATGCAGGGAGAACCGCTCACGCGAGCGCCAACAATGCCGACCGCCGTCCGGTTCCTAAACGTCCAGGTTGGCGACGCTGAGGGCGTTGTCCTGGATGAACTCGCGGCGCGGCTCGACGACGTCGCCCATCAGGCGCGTAAAGATCTCGTCCGCGACATCGGCCTGCGCGACCTCGACGCGCAGCAGCGAGCGGTTAGCGGGATCGAGCGTTGTCTCCCACAGCTGCTCGGCGTTCATTTCGCCGAGGCCCTTGTAGCGCTGCACGCTCAGGCCCTTGCGGCCGGCGGCGAGCACCGCGTCCAATAGTTCGGATGGGCGAGTCACGGTCACGGGCTTGCCCTTGGTCTCAGCCTCAGCGGCTTCACCATCCTCGCCTTCGGCCGAGTCCGGCTTCGGTTCCTCGGCCACCGCCCCCTTCTTCAGCGTGCGCAGGGTCGAGGGCCTGGCATAAGCCGCAGCCTGTTCCTTCGCCAGAGTGTCGAGCTTGCGTGCCTCGGCCGAGCCGAGGAAACTCGGCTCGATGATGTGCGCGTCGGTGACGCCGCGCCACAGCCGCCGGAGCAAATAGCCGCCTTCGGCCGCGACCTCGCCCGACCATTCCGCCTCCGTATCGGCGGCGCCGAGCCAGGTGGCGGTGCGTTCGATCGCCTTGGCCCGGCCGTCCTTGTCGAGACCGGGCTTCAGCGCCCCGTTGAGCGCCAGCGCCTCGATCAGCGCCGGGTCATATTTGCGCGGTGCGAAACGCATGAGGGTGCGCATCCGCCGCGCATGGTCGACGAGACCCTTAAGGTCGTTGCCCGAACGCTGGCCCTCGGGCGTGTCGAGCACGACACCCTCGAGCCCCGCGGCCTCGAGATAATCGTCGAGCGCGGCATCGTCCTTGAGATAAACCTCGGACCGGCCGCGGGCCACCTTGTAGAGCGGCGGCTGAGCGATGAAGAGGTGCCCGTTCTCGATCAGCTCGGGCATCTGGCGGTAGAAGAAGGTCAGCAGAAGCGTGCGGATGTGCGCGCCGTCGACGTCGGCGTCGGTCATGATCACGATCTTGTGATAGCGCAGCTTCTCCAGGCTGAATTCGTCCTGGCCAATCGACGTCCCGAGTGCCTGGATCAGAGTCCCGATTTCTTTCGAACCGAGCATCCGGTCGAAGCGCGCGCGCTCGACGTTCAGGATCTTGCCTTTGAGCGGCAGAATCGCCTGGTTGTGGCGGTTGCGGCCCTGCTTAGCCGAGCCGCCCGCGCTGTCGCCCTCGACCAAAAACAGTTCGCTGAGCGCCGGGTCGCGCTCCTGGCAGTCGGCGAGCTTGCCCGGCAAAGAGGCGATGCCCATCACGGACTTACGGCTGGCCTCGCGGGCCTTGCGCGCGGCTTCGCGCGCCGCGGCCGCGTCGATGACCTTCTGGATGATCGCCCGCGCATCGGACGGATGCTCCTCGAGCCATTCGCTCATCTTGTCGCCCATCAGGCTTTCGAGCGGCTGGCGCACCTCCGAGCTGACCAGCTTGTCCTTGGTCTGGCTGCTGAACTTGGGATCAGGAAGCTTGACCGAGACGATCGCGGTCAGGCCTTCGCGCATGTCCTCGCCGGTCAGCGTGACCTTCTCGCGCTTCAACATCCCCGACTTGTCGGCGTAATTGTTGATCGTGCGGGTCAGCGCGGCGCGGAATGCGGCCATGTGCGTGCCGCCGTCGCGCTGCGGGATGTTGTTGGTGAACGGCAGGACGTTCTCGTAGTAGCTGTCGTTCCATTCGAGCGCGACGTCGATGCCGATGCCGTCGCGTACCGCGGAGATGGCAATCGGCTCGGGGAAGAGCGGGCTCTTCGCCCGGTCGAGATATTTGACGAAGGCCGCGATCCCGCCCTCGTAGTAGAGCTCGTGCTCGACGCGCTCCTCATGCCGCGCATCGGCGAGGATCAGGCGCACGCCCGAATTGAGGAAGGCGAGCTCGCGATAGCGATGCTCCAGCCGTTCGAAGTCGAACTCGGTGATCTTGAACGTGTCGGGGCTCGGCAGGAAGGTGACGCGCGTGCCCTTCTTCCCCTCGGGCGCCTTGCCGACGACCTTCAGTGGCGCCTCGGCATCGCCGTGGCGGAAGCGCATGAAATGCTCCTCACCGTCGCGCCAGATGGTGAGGTCGAGCCATTCCGACAGCGCGTTGACGACGCTGACGCCGACGCCGTGGAGGCCACCCGAAACCTTGTAGGCATTGTCGTCCGACGTATTCTCGAATTTCCCCCCGGCATGGAGCTGGGTCATGATGACCTCGGCCGCCGACACGCCTTCTTCCTTGTGGATGTCGGTCGGGATACCGCGGCCATTGTCCTCGACGCTGACCGAGCCGTCGGGGTTCAGCTGGATGACGATCCGGTCGCAGTGACCGGCAAGCGCCTCGTCGATCGCATTGTCGGAGACCTCGAACACCATGTGGTGCAGGCCCGACCCGTCGTCGGTGTCGCCAATGTACATGCCGGGGCGCTTGCGCACCGCGTCGAGGCCCTTGAGGACCTTAATGCTCTCGGCATCGTAGGAGCCGCTCGCGGCGCCGTTTTCGGGGGTCGTTGCCATGAGTGAGATATAGGGATTTTCACGCCCTTGTCACGCGCGCGCACGCGTACGCGCGCGAGCGTTTACGCCTGCGCGCGCCGGCGCGGGCCGCGATGGAACTTGCGCTTGGGCTGGCCGCCGTTGGGGCGCTGCCTGCCATCGCTGCGCGCGGGAAAGCGCTGCTCGGACGATGCTTCGCGATGCGCTTCGGGCCGGTAGGACGAACGGGCGCGTCCGCCTTCCGGCCTTTGCTCGTCGCGCCGTTGGCCGTTGCGGTCCTGCGCGCTGGAGCGATGGCCGGCATGCCCTTCCGCCCGCTGGCCGTGGCGATGCTCGCCATTGTTGCGATTGCGGCGCTGCTGGCCGTCCTGGCGACGGTCAGACTTGGTGAAGGAACGCTCGCTGCGCTGCGGCTGCGCCTTGGGCGCGGGCTTGAGACGCTTGAATGCCTCGGCCGCAGCCATGAAATCGGCGGGGAGCGGCGCAACAGCGATCTTCTGCCGAGTGGTTCGCTCGATATCGCGCAAGTTGCCGCGCTCCTCGGAACTGCAGAAGGCGATCGCGATGCCGCCGGCGCCGGCGCGCGCGGTGCGGCCGATGCGGTGGACATATTGCTCGGGCACGTCGGGCAGGTCGAAATTGACGACGTGGCTGACGCCCGGGATGTCGATCCCGCG
>DATEIK010000032.1:0-12641 GCA_035279065.1 Sphingomicrobium sp.
ACACCGCGCAGGGCGTGACCCTCGAAGTGATGGGCGAAGGCGATTCGATGGGGCCGCTCAATCCGCAGATGAAACGGCTCGAGGTCGCGCGGCAGGGCGACATCAAATATCCGATCCGCTGGACGACACTCGGACAATATCTCGAATATCTCCAGCGCAAGGGCATCACGCCCAACGTCGCGTCCTTCGTCGGAGCGACGACCGTCCGCGTCCACGAGCTCGGCGAGAAGGACGTGGACCCGACGCCCGAGCAGTTGAAGCGCATGCGCGCGCTCGTCCGCCAGGCGATGAAGGAAGGCGCGCTCGGCGTCGGCTCGTCGATCATCTACGCGCCGGCGAGCTATGCCGAGACGCCCGAGCTGATCGCGCTCACCACCGAGGCGGCGAAATGCGGCGGCATGTACATCAGCCACATGCGCTCGGAAGGGAACAAGCTCATTGAGGCCATCGACGAGCTGATCGAGATCAGCCGCGCATCCGGCGCGCCGGCCGAAATCTATCACTTCAAGCAGGCCGGAAAGCCCAACTGGGACAAGATCGACGACGCCATCAGTCGGGTGGAAGCTGCCCGCGCCAAGGGGCAGCGGATCACGGCCGACATGTACACCTACACCGCGGGCGCAACCGGGCTCGACGCGGCGATGCCGACCTGGGTGCAGTCGGGCGGGCTCGAGGAATGGATCAAGCGACTGAAGGACCCGGCGGTGCGCGCGCGGCTGGTCAAGGAAATGCGGACGCCATCGAATGACTGGGAGAATCTGCTGCTGCTGTCCGGAAGCCCGGATCGGGTGCTCCTCGTCGCGTTCAAGAACCCGAAGCTCAAGCCGCTCACTGGCAAGACCCTCGCCCAGGTCGCGAAGATGCGCGGCAAAAGTCCCGAGGAAACGGCGATGGACCTGGTCATCGAGGACGGTAGCCGGGTCGGGACGATCTACTTCGTGATGACCGAGGACAATGTGAAGCGTGAGGTCGGCCTGCCGTGGATGAGCTTCGGCTCGGACGAGGCGTCGGAGGCGCCGGAAGGCGTGTTCCTCAAGTCGAGCAGCCACCCTCGCGCCTACGGCAATTTCGCGCGCGTGCTCGCGGAATATGTGCGCAAGGACCGTGTCGCCCAGCTGCCCGACGCGATCCGGCGCCTGAGCTCGCTGCCCGCGACCAATCTCGGCATCCGCCAGCGCGGGTCCTTGAAGCCCGGCTATTATGCCGACGTGGTGGTGTTCGACCCGGCGCACATCCAGGACCATGCGACGTTCGAGAAGCCCAAGCAGCTCGCGACCGGCGTCGACGACGTGTTCGTCAACGGCGTCCAGGTCTGGCGCAACGGCAAACATACCGGCGCCAAGCCGGGCCGCTTCGTGCGCGGTCCGGGCTGGACTGGCTGGCCGGGCGGAGGCGCGTGTAAGTGAAAGAAAGTCCGCTCATCCTGAGTAGCGGCTGAGCAAAGTCGAAGATGCGTATCGAAGGACCGTCCTTCGATACGGCACTTCGAGGCGCTTCGCTTCCTCAGTGCCTACTCAGGATGAGCGGCTCAGATTAGCATCTGGCTTTCGAGTGGCTGCTCCAATAGTCGCAGCCGCGATGATTGATTCTCCCGTCTTCTTCAGCGGCATCGGTGGCAGCGGGATGCTTCCGCTCGCGTCGATCGTGCGCGCGGGCGGCGCCAGGGTTGCCGGCTCCGACCGCTCGCTCGACGCCGGCCGGACGCCGCACAAGTTCGACTATCTCCGCTCGCTCGGAATCCAGCTGTTCCCGCAGGACGGCTCAGGGCTCGCCGAGGGCATGACCCTCGTCACCTCGGCCGCGGTCGAGGCCACGGTGCCGGACGTGGTCCGGGCGAAAGAGCTCGGCCTCACCCACCTCACGCGGCCCGAATTCCTCGCCAGGCTCTTGAACTCTGCGCAGCGCAGCGTCGCGGTCGGCGGGACCAGCGGCAAATCGACCGTCACCGGCATGATCGGCTGGATCCTCCACGCCTGCCACCGCCAGCCGACGGTGATGAACGGCGCGGTGATGAAGAATTTCGTGACGCCGAGCGCGCCCTTCGCCAGCGCGCTGGTCGGCGACCCGGAGCTGTTCGTCAGCGAGGTCGACGAAAGCGACGGCTCGATCGCGCTCTACAAGCCCGAGGTCGCGGTGCTGACCAACATCAGCCTCGATCACAAGGAGATGGCCGAGCTCCGCAGCCTGTTTGCGGCGTTCCTCCTGCGCGCGCGCAAGGCCGTCGTGAACCTCGACGACCCGGAGACGCGGGCGATCGCCGACGTCATCCCCGCCGACCATCGCGTCGGCTACGGCTTCGACAGTCCCGGCGCGGATTTCATGGGCAAGGACCTGCAGCTCGAAGCGGGCGGCGCTAGCTTCGCGCTCGAGGCCGAAGGCGAGCGGCACGAGGTGCGGCTTGGCGTTCCGGGGCGGCACAATGCGTCGAACGCGCTGGCCGCGATCGCCGCCGCGCGGCTGATCGGCGTCCGGATCGAGGACGCGGTCGTCGCGCTCGCGCGGTTCGAAGGCTTGCGGCGGCGGCTGGAGACAGTCGGGAAAGCGGGCGGCGTCACGGTGATCGATGATTTCGCGCACAACCCCGACAAGATCGACGCGACACTGGCGACGCTGCGCGCCCAGTCTGGGCGGCTGCTGATCATGTTCCAGCCGCACGGCTACGGGCCGCTGGCCAAGATGGGCGAGCAGCTCGCCGAAGCCTTCGCCAAGGGCATGGCGCCCGACGACCGGCTGTACCTGCCCGATCCGGTCTACCAGGGCGGCACGGTCGAGAAGACGCGCGGATCGGACTGGCTGGCCGAGCAGGTCGGCGCGGCCGAGCGCCACGCCGAGCATATTCCGGAACGCGCCAGGATCGGCGAGACGCTGGTCGCCGAGGCGAAGCCGGGCGACCGGATCGTGGTCATGGGGGCGCGCGACGACACGCTGATCGACTTCGCGCGGGAGCTTTTGGAGAAGCTCGGCGGTTGAACGGGGCATGGCCAAACCCGGAACCGTGACCGGCTGGAAGCTGCCGGAGACCGAGCGCGAGCTGCTGCTGCGTCGCTTTCCGCCGGAATATGAGAACGTCGTCGCCGACCATGTGACGCTGCGCACCGGCGCGACGCCCGAGACGCCGCTGCCGCGCAAGCCTGAGGCGCGAGTGATCGGGCGGGGTGATGACGGCGAGAGCCTCGAATGCCTGGTGGTCGAACTCGACGGCACGACCGACCGACCCGACGGCTCGACCTATCACATCACCTGGTCGCTCGGCCCCGGCCGCAAGGCACGCGAAAGCAATGACCTGCTGCGCGACAAGGGCTGGGAGCCGATCGACGCACCGATCGCCGTCGAGCTCGAGCCGGCGCGGTTCTGAATGACTCAGCCGAGGCTGTTCCTGGATGCGGACGGCGTTCTCGCCGACTTCGACCGCGGCGCGGTCGACCTGCTGGGCATGAAGCCCAAGGCCTTCATCGACCGGCACGGCCGGGGGAACTTCTGGAAGCGGCTGGCCGGATCGAAGAATTTCTACGGCGCGCTGCCCGAAATGCCCGACGCGCGAATCCTGTTCGACGCGGTCAAGCATCTGAAGCCGACGATCCTGACCGGCCTGCCGCTCGGCAATTGGGCGGCGCGGCAGAAGGTCGAATGGGCCGCCGAGCACTTCCCGGGCGTGCCGATCATCACCTGCATGGCGCGCGACAAGCACAAGCACATGCATCCCGGCGATGTGCTGGTCGACGACCGCGAGAAGCATCGCGCGGAATATGAGGCTGCCGGTGCGGTCTTCGTGCATCACAAGAATGCCGAGGACAGCCTGCGGCAGCTGGCGAAAATCTATCCGTCGGTAAAGATCACAGCGTAACCGTCATTGCGAGGAGGCCGCAGGCCGACGCGGCAATCCAGACTGGATTGCTTCGCTCCGCTCGCAATGACGAAAGTGGCTTAGGCCGCCTGCTGTTCGACCTTTTCAACCCACTCCGGCCAGAACACCGGCTCGCGGCTCGACCAGCCGGGCGCGGTCGCCGCGCTTTCGCTGATCGACTGAAGCAGGATGCGGCGGCGGTCCGGGTGCAAGTGCGGCAGCGCGGCGGCGGCGCAAAACGCGGCCGGCAGCCAAGGACGAGACGAGGCGCCGATGAGCCGCTCGTAGAGGAAGCGGTAGGCGGCGAAATTGGGCAGGCGGTCCTGGCCGAGATCGAACGCCGACAGCGTGATCAGCATTCCGACGAACGGCTCGATCATGTCGAGGCCGCTGTCGTCCGGCACCTGCAGGCGCAGATGGTCGAGCTGCTTGTAAAGGCGGGCCTGGGCGCGGATCGAGGCGGCCTCGCCTTCGTCGCGGGCCCAGCATTCAATCGGGTCGCGGCGACCGTAAGCCACATCGAGCGACCGGCGGATGTAGCGCTGCGTAGCTTTGCTGAAGCTCGCAAACTCCTTCATCTCCGAGATCAGCATCGCGCCGCTTGCCGGCTGGCTGGTCCGCGTAATCATGAACCCGACTCCTTGTCCTCAGGCGGGATCATGCGGCGGATTTGGTTTCGAGAAACTTAACCACAGTCCCACCCCCCGTTCAGATTGAATCAGAGGGGAGTCACCGCGTCTAGGTAAGAAATTGACGAGACGGCCTAAAACTGTGGATTGTTGAATATTTGCAACGGCGGTGCGTTTTTGTGACGGTTGCGTAACGCCTACTCTGGATATCCCGACGACGGGACCGGGTCGTCCTTTTGTCCCGGCTGCGAGGACGACGGCGGATCGGAGGCATCCATGGACTCGTCACTTCCGACATCGACCTTGGCGTCGAGATCTTCCGGATGGCGCTTGAGCTTCTTTTCGAGCTCGGCACCCGGCTCGCGAGAAATCACCGGCGGCGGCGGTTGGCCATCTTTCCCTTGTGTCACGAATTGCCTCCGGTGTTATGATTGCGAGAATGTAACGAGCGTGAGCGGAGGCCGTTCCGGCCGCGGGCGGTTTCGACCGGCTGTGGCAGAGCTTCTGCCAACGGGCAGGGGGCGGTTTCCGATTCTCGCTTTTTGAGCGATGAGGGCGTCATGTTGATGATGCGCCAACAGCCCGTCCGCACACGGTTCAGCGATTGGCCGCTGGCGCTTAAGTCGATCCTCGGCTTCTGGTTCTTCTACGCGCTCACCGTCGTGGCGCGGGCGTTCCTTGGCACCGACCCGTGGACGATGCTCGAAAACAAGCTCGTGGTCATCGCCATGGGCGTCGCCCTGACCGGCCTCATTTACCTCGGCATCGCGACCTTCGCAGCGCAGGCGCCGGTCGGCCGCAAGACGGTCGTCGCCATCATCGGCTCGATCATCGCCTCGGTCGTCATGGCGATCGTCCTCATGTCGATCGAAGATTTCTTCCGCGAGAGCAAAGAGCAGTTCCGCTTCCAGGCGCGCGAGGGCTTCACCATCGTCGAGCAGGGGCAGCAAATCCGCATCGAGCGCAGCGCCGCCGAGCCGCTGGTCCTGACTTTCCCCAAGATCCACGAGCTCGATCCCAACAAGCGCCTTCGCTACGCCGCCGATACGGCCGTCATGTGGCTGTTCTTCTTCCTCGCGTGGAGCGCCTTCTACATCGCGACCCAGGCCCAGGCGCAGGCGCTTGGCGCGCAGCGGCGCCTGGCCGACGCGGAAAGTGCGGCGCAGGCGGCGCAGGTCCGGGCGCTCCGCTACCAGGTCAATCCGCACTTCCTGTTCAACACGCTCAATTCCCTGTCTTCGCTGATGATGACCGGGCGTGCCGATCGCGCCGAGGCGATGCTCCTCGCGCTCTCGACCTTCTTCCGCTCGAGCCTGTCGCTCGACCCCAGCGCCGATGTCAGCCTGGCCGAGGAAATCGACCTGCAGCGGCTCTACCTCGACATCGAGAAGGCGCGTTTCCCCGACCGGCTGCACGTCGAGATCGACGTTCCGGCAGAGCTCGAGCCGGCGCGCCTGCCCGCGCTGATCCTCCAGCCAATCGTCGAGAATGCGATCAAATATGGCGTGTCCAAGAGCCGCAAGGCAGTCGTCATCCGCATCGAAGCCCGGCACCTCGACAACCATCGGATGGTGCTCGAGATCAGCAATCGCCTGAAGACCGGCGGTAAGGACGAGCTTCCGGCGGCGACGCACGAAGGCACCGGCCTTGGCCTCACCAACGTCTGCCAGCGGCTCGACGCGCGCTTCGGCGGCCGCGCCAGCTGCCGTTTCGGGCCGATGACCGGCGGCGGCTACAAGGTCTCACTCACCATGCCCGTGGAAACGAATGGTTGAGACCAAGACCCTTCGCGTCCTGATTGCCGATGACGAGCCGCTGGCCGCGGAGCGGCTCCAGCTGCTGCTCGCCAGGGCGGACGGCGCTCAGCTGGTCGGCACGGCGAGCGACGGCGATTCCGCGATCAACCTCACCGAGGCGCTGCACCCCGACCTGCTGCTGCTCGACATCGCCATGCCCGGGCTCGACGGCATCGGGGTCGCGCGAGCGCTTGCCGCGCAGCAGCCCTCTCCCGCCGTGGTCTTCGTAACGGCATTCGACCAGTTCGCGGTCGCGGCGTTCGAGGTCGAGGCGGTCGATTATTTGATGAAGCCGGTCGACCCGCTGCGGCTGCAGCGCGCGCTCGACCGCGCGCGGTCCTATCTCGACCAGCGGAGCGAGCGGCCGAGCGAAGGCAAGGGCTCGCAGTGGCTCGAGGAATTCTGGGCGTCGGACCTGTCAGGGCTCGTGCGCATCGCCGCCAGGGACGTCGACCGGGTCTCGGCCGAGCGTGACTATATGCGGCTCCACGTCGGACGCCGCAGCTGGCTGATTCACCATTCCATGGCCGCCCTCGAGGAAGGCCTGGACCCGGAGCTGTTCGTCCGGCTCCATCGCTCGGCGATCGTGCGCAAGGACTTCATCACCGGCTTTACCCGCAACCCGTCGGGGCGGTGGATCGCGCGGCTCGCCGATGCGACCGAGCAGCCGGTCGGGCGCCTCTACTCGGACCGCGTCCGGGCAATCGCCGGGCGATAGCCGAGACCGCCGCGCACCCGGAGGCACGCGACGGGCCCCCGGCAAGCGGTCACGCAGCGACGCTGGTCGTGGCTGCGGGAACGCCCGCGAGACTGGTTGTCGGAACGACCAGGGCCGACGCGACGACGAGCGCTGCGACAGCGGAAAGCGTCTTGAACATTGTCACTCTCCTGTTGCGACGCGGAGCAGCTGGGGTGTCAGAGGGGAATGCCCCGCGTCGCAGCGTGCCGTGTGGCCCTTTCGACGGGAGGAGTCGCGCACCGCTCGACGGCATAACGGCGATTGTCGGCGCGCCGACAGACGCGCGAATCTATTCGGCAAAACGGCGCGAAATGGTCAGCGGTGGTTCAGCTTGCGGAGCGCGCGGCGGCGGAACGGTCGACCACGGTTGCGAGCACGACGTCGAACATGACGTTGCCGACCGTGCGGAAGATATCGGGGATCATCTCGACCGCGACGAGCAGCGCAAGCGGAGCGATCGGCACGCCGAGCGCCATGGCGATCGGCGCGATCGAGCTGATGAAGCTGACCTCGCCGGGCAGGCTCACGGCGCCGTAGCTCATCACCGCGCCGACGGCCGTGGCGGCGATCATCTGCGGCACCGTCGGATGAAGGCCGAGCCAGTGCGCGACGTAAAAAGCGACGGCGGTGTTCATCGCGGGTCCCGTCGCCCGGAACAGCGCGACCGCGATCGGGAGGGTCACGTCGGCGACCTGCTCGCGAAGCTGCAGCGTCCGTGTCGCGGCGAGCATCGCCGGCAGCGAAGCCAGGGACGAGCGAGTCGAAACCGCGACCGCCTGCGGCGCGATCATCGCCTTGGTGAAGCGGATGAAGCCGACGCCCCCCGCAATCGCCGCCAGGGGATAGCCCGCCAGCGTCACCAAAATGCCGATCAGTGAGATCAGCACCACATAGTGGCCGAGCCCGGCGAAGGCCGAGCCGCCCGCTGCCGTTCCCACGGTGTAGGCGAGAGCGAAGACGCCAATGGGCGCAATCGCCAGCACCCAGGCGATAATCACGAGGAGCGCGTCGGCAATCGCGTCGAACAGCCCGACGATCGCCTTGCGTCCGGTTTCCGACACCCGCGCCAGAGCCAGCGCGAACAGCACCGAGAAGACGACCAGCGGCAGGATGTCGCCATTGGTGGCGGCAGCAAAGACATTGTCGGGGATCACGCCCTTGAAGAAGTCCGCGACACCGGCGACGGGCGCCGACGATTTCTCGATCCCGGCAAGCGCCGTCTGCAGGCCCATCGCAGTTTCGCGTGGAAGCGGGAACATCGCCGTAAGCGCGAGGATCGCAAGCGCCCCGAAAATCGCCGACGCGGTGCAGATGATGACGATCCAGAGCACCGAGCGGCCGGCGATCCGCCCTGCCGCGGCAGCTTCGTGGCTTTTGGCGATGCCGACGATAAGCAGCGCCACGACCAGCGGGATGACGGTCATCTTCAGTGCATTGAGCCACAGCGTGCCGACAAACGACGCGACGCCCAGCGCAGCACCGGAGCGGCTTCCAATCAGTGCGCCGAGCGCAAGCCCGGCGAGGAGTCCGGCCAGCGCCCAATAGGTCCGGAACCCGCGCAAGCGAGGCCCGCGCGGCGCTCCGGACCTGGTAGGACTCAACGCGGCTTCCTGAACTTCAAGACGAAGCGGTCGGTCTTTCCACGGATCTTCGGATCGAACACCAGGAGGCTGTGATCGTCCTCGGGGTTGCGCAGCATGTCGCTTTCGCCAACCAGCTGGAAGCCCGCGCGCTTGAAGTCCGCCTTGACCGTCGCCGGATCGATGCGGTGCAGCTTCTCGACGGTTTCACGAGTGTCACCGGGGTTGGCGACGTGGTCGACGACGCCGACGATCGCGCCCGGCTTCATCGCGGCATAGATCGTCTTCAGCCATTCATCGGGATCCATGCGCGAAATCCCGTACTTCGCGCTCTCCCAATAGACGTCATGGTAATCGAGGTTGATGAGCATGAAGTCGTACTTCCCGGCGGGGATGTCCGGCTGCTCGAACGGGCTGACCCGAAGCCACACGTTCGGCTCTTTTGCCTGCACCGCCTGGTACTGGTCGTAGACCTTTTGGGAGTAGAATTGCTTCGGCTCCCAGATCGTGACGTGGCCCGTCGGCCCGACCGCGCGGCCCGTGATCTCGGCCCAGTAGAAGTTGCCGCCGAACGGATCGGCGACCCGCATTCCCGGCTTCAGGCCAAGGAACTTCAGCAGCTCGGTCGGTTTGCGGCCCTCGTCGAGCTTCACATTGTCGGGGCTGCGCTCGTCCGATGCGACGGCGGCAGCGATGGTCGTGGCCGGGGCGGCCACGAGGGCCGTCATGGGTATAGTGCAAAGCGCAATGGCGAGGACGAGGTGGAGCGAGTGACGCATAATTTCCCCCTATCTGAAGTCGTGAGCGCGGCTGTGGTTCAGCAGCGCTAGCCGACAAGCCGCATTCGACCAACAGCCAGCTTGGCCCGACTGGTGATTTCGCGCTAGACCTTTCGACTCACGAAGCCATCATCCGGGGGGACTTGAATGGCCACGATCGCTGCTTCGCCCGTCGACCGCAAAGCGTCCGAGCGCAGATTTTATTCGCGCATGGCGATCTTCCTCGTCGCCGTCGTATTCATCGGCTTCGCGCCGAGCTTCTACCTGCGCGATATCGTGCCGCCCTATCCGCGGCCGAACCCGACGCTGCCGCCGGCGGTCCTTTTCCACGGCCTGACGTTCACCTTGTGGATGGCGCTGCTCGTCATCCAGACCCAACTCGTGTCGACGCGCCGCGTGGAAACCCACATGAGGCTGGGCAAGGCCGCGATGCTCGTCGCGATCGCGCTCATCCCGGTGATGTACGTAACCGCGGTTTGGGGAGTCGCGCGCGAAAGCCATCCGCCGTTCACCGACGGGCTCAACTGGACCGCGATTCCGCTCGCGGTGATCCCGGCGTTCGCCTTCCTCATCTACGAAGCCTGGCGCCGCCGCCGCGAGGCCCAATGGCACAAGCGGCTGATGCTCGGCGCGACGATCCTGTTCGTTGCCGGGCCGGGCTTCAGCCGCATCCCGCTGGCACCGCCCAGCTTCTGGGGATTCGCCATCCAGCTGCTCGTCGGCACGACACTGATGTTCGCGCCCTTGTTCTTCTGGGACAGGAAGACGCAGGGCAAAATCCACCCGGCGACACGGACGGGCTATCTCGTCGGGATTGCCGCTGCGGTGGTTCCGCTGGCGCTGATCTACACCGGCAGCTGGGCGGGGATCGCGGCGAGGCTGCCCGGGGTTGGCGCCTAGGCGGCTTTCGCCTTCGCCATCGCCGCGACCAGCTTCAGCGCCTCGTGGGCCGAGAGCGCGGCACCCTCCTGCCACAGCCCCTGGTAGCTCAAATGCTCGCCGGCGAAGACGATCGGCCCTTCGGGCTTGAGCAACTCGTCATATTGCGCCCCGCGGCGCGCAATGCTGCCGGGTCCGCCGCCCCAGCGCGCGCCCGCGCCTTCCGAATAGGGGGTAAGGCCCCAGGCGACCGTGACTCCGCCGCGAAGCAGCTTCGAACGCCCCGGATGCAGGGCTTCGACCGACTCGCGGCAGATGCGCAGCCGTTCGGCATGGCTTAGCGCGGCGAACTTCCCCGGGTTGTCTTGGTTGGTCCAGCCGTTCGCATAGGCGGTCACGAGGACGCCGCTCGCCGCGCCGAAGTGGTTGGAAGGGTAGATCAGATTCTCATTGGCGCGGTCCGTCCAGGCGAGCCCGCCGAATATATCGTCGCCGGTTTCCCAGAAGCGGGGCGCCTCGAACGCCGCCTTGACACTGGCCAGGTACGGAATGCCGGTGAGTGCGGCTTTTTTCGCCGCCGAAAAGTCACTCGGAATGCGGGCCAGCAATGGCATTGGAAGCGTGCAGACGCAGTAATCGGCTTCGGTCGCCTGCCTGCCGGGTCCATGCTCGATTCGAACGCGGCCGCCCGACCTGCGAATGGCCGTGACCGGGGTGCCGAGCCGGACCGTCGGCTTCACCCGGGCGTAGATCGCGTGGGCGATGCGGTCCATTCCGCCGACCGGCTGGAGCATCGTCGCCTGCATGTCCCAGATATGCTCGAACAGATATGGCAGGGTGACCGCGCCCGACGGATAGAGTTCGCGGAAGTTGAGCGGCGGCAACGGCTCGGGCGCGTTGGCATAGCCGCCGGGCTCGACCGCAAAGCCGGACGATCCGCGCGGCGCGTAGATGCCTTTCGCGTCGACCCCGGCGTAAGGGGCGAGGAACTGGCGCACGGTGGTGAGTTCGTCGGCTGAGACGACGCCATCGAGCGCTTTCAGGTCGATCGCCTTGGCCAGCAGCTCACCGATGTGGCCGCGCATGTCGTTGACCATGCGCCGCTCGGCCTGGACCTTGCCGCCGAAGTCCCAGCCGGCGTTGCGGTTGACGTTGACGAACGTCTCCATCGGCACGCCGAACCTGCGCGCATAGCCGAGGATCACGCGGTGCGTGGACGGGATCCGCGCGGGGCCGGCGTTGAAATAGTGCCCCGGCGAGAAACTGGCGCGCTGGTCCTCGCGGCCCGTCTGCACGATGCGATCGCCGCCGCGGATCGACCATGCGCGGCCGCCGATCCGATCGCGCGCCTCGAGCACGGTGACTCGGTATCCGGCGCGTTGAAGCTCGTAGGCCGTGACGAGGCCCGCGATGCCGGCCCCAAGCACGACTACCGATCGGCCGTTCGCGCCCGACCTTGGAAGCTCGAAATTCTCCGCGCCGGCGGGCGTCGGGATCGCGAGGCCCAAAGCCTCCATCGCGAGATAGGCCGCGCCGGCGCCGCCGGCCGCCCCTACCCGCTCCAGCAACGCGCGCCGGGTCAATGCCATGCGACTCGCTCCCCCCTTGTCACCGACACGCGGCAGACTGACAAAAAATCGCGGCTTGCGCCCGCAAAAATCGTCGGCGGCGCATCGCCCGCGCGCTTCAAGCGTTCATGTCGTTGAGATTCCCCCAAAGCCAAGGAGTAACGGCATGACCGAGAACAAGGACCAGATCGCGACCCTCAACACGCTGATCGCGACGACCATCGACAGCATCACGGGTTATGAGGATTCGGCGGCGAACATCGACAACGAGCGCCTGCGCGAGACCTTCCGTCAGCGCGCGAACGAGCGCCAAAAGGTGGTCGAGGACCTTCGCGCGCAAGTACGCCGCCTGGGCGGGGAGCCGGAAGATTCGGGCTCCTTCCTCGGCAAGGCGCACCAGCGTTTCGAGGATCTGAAAGCAGCGATCACCGGCCGCGACGAGAAAGCCATCGTCAACGAGGTCGAGCGCGGCGAGGACTTCCTCAAGGCAAAGTTCGATACGGCGCTAAACGACGGCAATTTGACTGGCGAAACCCGCGAAGCGGTCGAGCGCTGCTACCAGTCGGTGCGCGAAGGCCACGACCAGATAAGCCATCTGAAGCACGGCATGGAGGCTTCATCCTGACCTTCTGAACCCCCGGGTAAGGGGGTGGGGCGCGGGGCGGCTCTTCGGCCAGCGGGGCTGCCCCGCCTGCCCGCCTAGTAACCCATCAGGGCAAGCACCTCGCGGCGGCTGCGCTCGTCCTCCCGGAACGTGCCCATCATTCGGCTGGTGGTCATCACCACGCCCGGCGTGTTGACCCCGCGTGCGGTCATGCACGCGTGGG
>DATEIK010000033.1:0-2492 GCA_035279065.1 Sphingomicrobium sp.
CGGGTAAGCGAGCGCGTGGACTCCGGCGACCGGCGCGTTGGCGAAGGCGATGCCGGCGAGATGCGCGCCGAGCAGCATCGCCGAGCGCGCGTCGCGGTTCGCGGGATCCTCGCAAGCGGCGAGCAGGTTGCCGGTCAGCAGCCGCAGCGCCTCGCGAGCCAAAGCGTCGGACAGCGGGTTCTTGAGCCGCGCCGAAGTGTAGGCCTCGACCGCGTGGACGATCGCGTCGACGCCCGTGGTCGCCGTGACGTGGCGCGGCAAGCCGACGGTCAGCCCAGGATCGAGCAGCGCGACGTCGGCGAGCAGCGGCCAGCTGTTGACCGCGAGCTTCACGCCGCCCTCGCCCGTGATGACCGAGATCGGAGTCGCCTCGGAGCCGGTGCCGGCGGTGGTCGGGACGAGCGCCAGCGGCAGCCGCGCTCCGTTGGCGAGATTGACGCCCCAGATCGCGTCGAGATCGTCGCCAGAGCCCAGCAAATAAGCGGCGAGCTTGGCGACATCCATCGGGCTGCCGCCGCCGAAGCCGACGACCGACACCGCGCCGACGCGGCGCCCCAGCTCGGCCGCGGCGACCAAAGTGCCGCGCGAGGGATCGGCTTCCACCGCGTCGAACAGCACGGCTCCCCGCCCGCCGGCGTTCAGCGCGTCGCGGCAGCGGTCGATGAGCCCGAGGCGGACGATCTCCCGGTCGCTGACCAGCAGGCACGGGCCTTGCGGCAGGCGGTCGACCAGGTCCTGAAGTTTGCCGGCACCGCTCAGCAGCGTGGGACCGTGATGGAAGGTGAAGCCGCGCATGGTACGCCGCGCACCTAATCAGGCGGGATTGTCCCCCACAAGCCCCCGCTCGAGCCGGCCCATCAGCGCGCGCGCCGGGCTTTGCGGCACTTCGCTCTCCTGGCTGCCCTCGTCGATGCGCTTTACGCGAGCGTAAAGCTCGGCGCTCGCCTGGATCAGCTGGCGCGCCGACTGCGGCAGCTGGTCGACGACGAGCGGGTCGCTGTCCTGCGCATTGCCCAGCCGGCGCTCGGGACGGCGGCCGTCGCGGAGCGGAATCTCGCCCGACTCGATCGCCCGCTGGGTCAGCAGCCAGGCGACGATGTGCATGATCCGCGTGGTGACCTTCAGCGACTCGCACGCGAAGCCGACGCGCGCGGCCGGTTCGAGCATCGAGCGCTCGTCGCGCCCGGCATCGTCGAAATAGGAGCGCGCCTCGTCCGCCAGCAGCATCGCCTCGGTGTAGAGGGAGTCGATCAGGCGCGAGGTCACGCGCACATGCGGGACGGGCAGGTCCGAGTCGTCCATCCAACAATCAGTGCCATTGTTCATCGCCGCTGGAAACGCCCAAGTCCCGCCGCCGGAAGCCAAGCGCGGCCAATCTGTCCCCGCACGGGACAGCGCCTCCCTTTGGCTCCCTCAGGCGATGATGTCGGGGATATTCGCATTCGCCATCAGCTGGATGCGGTCCTTGAGCATCAGCTTGCGGCGCTTCAGCCGGGCGAGCTCGAGCTGGTCGCCGGTCGGCTCGGCGACAAGCCGCTGGATCCGCTCGTCGAGCTCGCGGTGCTCGGCCTTCAGCGCGTCGAGCGAGACGCCCGGTTGGTCGTCGTTCATTCCGCCCCGGTTTACCGCAACTCGGACGCCGCCGGAACCGCGCGCCGCCGCGGACGATCCGCGCCGCAAACCCGACGGAGCGAGAAATGGCTCAAGACAATCTCCACGATTCGTGGTTTATTACGCGGCGGTGACAATGGCTTTGCCGAAAGGAATGGCACCAATGGACAAGGTAGCGGTCGAGGAATTGGAATCGAAGCATGCCGCGCTGCACGCTCTCATCGAAGAGGAAGAGCACCGGCCCCATCCCGACGAAGACCTTCTCCACCGATTGAAGAAAGAGAAACTGAGACTGAAGGACGAGCTCGCCGGCCACGTCACGCACTAGCCGGCGGTCCTGACGGGCCGAAGCGCCCCCCAAAGTTGTCAAAATTGGCACCTCAACGCGTGTGCGCGCGTACGCGCGCGCCGCTCTCGCAGCCGCCAAGTTCACCAATGTCACGCGGTGCGTGGCCGTTTTTCGCGACCTTAGTGGAACCGCGACGCGAGGCGCACGCTCGAATGTTCGCGAATGTTCGCACTGACGCGCATCATTCGCGGCGCATCTGCATCCCGTCCATGCTCGACCTGCCCCCGCCAGGTCTGCGCGTGAACGTCTTCGGCGGAAACGGGGTCATCATGGGAACGCTCTCCTTCAACGGGGGAGCGAGCCATTTATCGCATTGGCCTGGCTGTAGGACAGCATTTTCCTGCGTCGATAGGGTTAATGCCTAGGCTTTGCCTAGATGTTGGACACAAACAGAGATGCCATTGAGTGCGCTTCAACCGAAGCCAAGCGTCGCGAGAATGCGAGGTGGCGTCCGCCTTGCGGTTGTGACACATTCAACACCATGGCTGACCCTTTAGTCTATCTTTGGCCATTGGGCCTGAGCGTCTTTGTC
>DATEIK010000034.1:0-10615 GCA_035279065.1 Sphingomicrobium sp.
TGGTGATGGGCACGGCAATGATCATCAACAATCTCGCCGCGGGGCTCGGGGGCATCCTCGTGCCGGTCACGCTCGACCGTTTCCGCGTCGATCCGGCGGTGTCGTCGGCGGTGTTCGTCACCACCATCACCGACGTGACCGGCTTTTTCAGCTTCCTCGGGCTTGCCGCCGCCGTCGGGCTCGGCCGTTAAGCGATTGCGAATCATTGGCTAAGTGCGCACGGTCGGTCCGTGCCGAAGCTGCATTTGACCAAGGTCGCGTTCGCCTGCCGCGACCTGGACGCGCTGCGCGAACGCGTGGCCCGGCGAGCTGGCGGCGACGAGCTGCGCGTCGCGACACGGATGCGCCCCAAGCGCGCCGCCGAGCTGGTCGGCGGCTCGCTCTACTGGATCGTCAAGCACCGGTTGATCGCTGGCAACGAGATCCTGCGTTTCGAGGACCGCGAGGACGGCCGGATCGATATCGTCTGCTCGGCCGAGCTGGTCGCGGTCAGCCCGACACCACGCCGCGCGCACCAAGGCTGGCGCTACCTCGAAGACGCCGACGCGCCGTCGTCCGAAGACGACGGCAGCGGCCTCGCGGAGCTCCCGCCGCGGCTCTACGGAAAGTTGGCCTCATTGGCACTGGTATAGTCGCCCAGCCGACGTTACGGGCGGCCCACAACGAACCGGGAGACCGCCATGAGCAGCACGTCGTCGCACATCGATTCGAAGGTCGCCGAGCGCGCGATGCTCAAGCATCCCTTCTACCGGGCCTGGACCGAGGGCCGGCTGCCGATCGACACTCTGCGCGATTACGCACGCCAATATTTCCACCACGTCGAGGCCTTCCCGCGCGCGGTTAGCGCGGTGCACAGCGCCTGTCCTGACCGCGACGGCCGCCGGATGCTCGCCGAAAATCTCGCGGAGGAGGAAGGACTGGAAGCGGGCAAGCAGGACCATGCGAGCCTGTGGCTGATGTTCGCCTGCGGGCTGGGCGAGGAGGAAGCCGCCGTTCGCGCGCAGCCGCTCAATCCCGAAACGCAGGCGCTGATCGACACGTTCCGCAAGCTTTCGCGGCAGTCGTACGCCGCCGGGATCGGCGCGCTTTACGCGTATGAAAGCCAGTTTCCCGGGGTCGCCAGCGCGAAGATCGAAGGGCTGATCGGCCGCTACGGCATCAGCGACGAGGAAACTTTGCGCTTCTTCCGGGTCCATCAAAGCGCGGATGTCGAGCACAGCGCGGTGTGCCGCGGGCTGCTCGACCGGCTAGCGGAGGATGAGAAGGCGGAAGCAATTGCCGCGGGCGAGGAGCTCGCCGGGGCTTTGTGGAACTTCCTGTCGGGCGTGGAGGCGCGCGCCTCCATTCACTGAGTCGATTTGCACCCGCTGACCGTCGTCGAACCTTGAACTTTCAGCGTGCAGGTCGGCCCGCCCGACAAGCGCACCGTCGCCGGCCCCCAGGCGTTGACCTTGGCCATGTCGGTGACGTTGGCGTCGATCGTCGCCGAGCCGTCGGCGTCGATGTCCGCGCTCGGCGTCGTCAGCCCCGCGGCATCGAGCGTCGAAACGCCGCGCACCAAGGCGATCGCCTTGCCCGCCTTGCCGGTGAGTTTCGCATTGGCGGTCCCTTCCAGCGAAACGTTGAGCTGGTCGGACGCGATGTTCGCGACGTCGCTCGACCCCGAACCCTGGATGCTTAGGCTGAACTTTTGGCTTTTGACCCGATCGATCGCGAGGCTGCCCGAACCGATCAGCGACGCATTGGTGAGGTCGTGCGTGCCGAGAGTCACTTCGACCGGGCCGGGATCGGTTCCGGGATAGCCGCCCCACGATGCGTTCGACTGGACGACCAAAGTGTCGCCGCGAACCTCGACCAGCACCCGGTCGAGCGCGGCGGATGACCCGCTCGCGCGCGCGAACGGCGCAACGTCCGTCGCGAGCGTGACCTTGTACGGTCCGCTGATGCGGATCTTGGTGAAATCGGTGATCCCGAAGTTGCGGGTGGCGGCGCCGGCCGGCACTGCAAGCACGACTGCGGTCGCGGTCAAGAGAAGGTGCGTGCGCATGGCCGCACCTTCATCGAAACACGGTTAAGACCGGCTTAAGAGCAGCGAACGTCGCCTCCGCCCATCTTGCTGACCGAGCATTGGGCTCCGCCCGTTACCTCGACGTCGCCCGAACCCATGATGTCGACCTTGGCCGCGCGCGTGGCATGCGCCCGGACATTGCCCGATCCGGCGATCCCGACCTTCAAGTTCTCGACGACGATCTGCGTCGCGTCGACATCGCCCGATCCGGCGATGCCATAATCCGCGTTCTGCGCCTTGCCCGCGCCGCTGACGCTGCCCGCGCCGGCTATGTCGACCTTCAGCGAGCCGACGTCGATCGACTGCAGCTTGAGGTCGCCAGCGCCGGCAATGCTGCCGTCGAAGCTGTCGCCGGTGACCTTGTCGATGGTGATTCCACCGGCGCCGGCGAGTGTCGCGGCGCGAAGCTGCGGCACCGTGACCGCGATCTCGGCCTTGCCGTGGGTCGTGCCCCAGTGGAACCAACCGCGATGCTCCTCCGGGCGGATGAGCAACTTGTCGCCTTTCACTTCGACGACCAGCTTTTCGACCAGCTTCTGATTGCCCTTGACCTGGACGCCGGGGTTCGCGCCGGTCCGCACGGTCACGTCGAACGGCCCGGCCGCCTCGAGCGCGGTGAAGTTCCCCACCTGATAGGCGCGCGAGACCACCGGACCCGCGTCCTCGTCGCGGTCATGGCTGCAGGCCGCCGTGGCGGTGGAAGCGGCGATCAAGGCCGCGGCAATCAGCTTGCGCATAGTGACTCCTGTAGCGCTGTGTTATTTAACTAATACACAAGCACCTAATGCGCCACAAGCGCAAAAAAGAAAGGGCGCCCGTTTCCGGACGCCCTGATTTCCCCTCCCTGGAAGGGAGGGGCGAGGGGTGGGTGCTTCTGAAGCGGCTCAATGCCGCGGAAGAAGCTCGCTCAATGGGCATCGAGCCCATTCGCTCACACCCACCTTGTATTCCCTCCCTTACAGGGAGGGAGGATGCTTACGCGGGCTCTTTCACCTGGTGGTGGATCGGCGCGACCTTGTTCAAAATCTCGAGAATCTTGGCCAGCGCCGACTTCTCGTCGGTCTGCTCCATCGCCGCGAGCTCGCGCGCCAGGCGCGACGAGGCCGCCTCGAAAATCTGCCGCTCCGAATAGCTCTGCTCCGGAGCATCGTCAGGACGGAACAGGTCGCGGGTCACTTCGGCGATCGAGGTCAGGTCGCCCGAGTTGATCTTCGCCTCATATTCCTGGGCGCGGCGCGACCACATGGTGCGCTTCACCTTGGGCTTGCCCTTCAGCGTCTCGAGCGCGTCCTTCATCGTCTTGTCCGAGGAGAGCTTGCGCATGCCGACGCTGTCCGCCTTGTTGACGGGGACGCGGAGGGTCATCTTCTCTTTCTCGAACCGAAGCACATAGAGCTCGAGACGGCATCCGGCGATTTCGGTACTCTGCAGTTCGACGACGCGGCCAACGCCATGCTTGGGGTAAACAACATAATCACCGACGTCGAAGCTGAGCGCCTTACTAGCCATTGCAAACCTTTCTGTTGCGGCAGAGCGAGCCGACACATCCGCATCGTCCCCCAAAACGACCATCGGCCGTGGCTCCTCGCCTATTTCCAAGCGTCCTTTAGAATTTAAGGGCCACAGCTGAATCGCGGCGGCCCCCGTAGGCGCATTTTATATCACAACTGACCTCAAATTGCGAATCCGAGTTGAAGTGGCATTTCGACCTCGCCTTCGCTGATGTTGTGGAGGCCCAGACCGAGCAGCCGGATGCCCTTTGGAAGCGGGTGAAGCGCGCCAAGCAAAGTTTGCCCCGCGGCAACGAATGCCGCGAGATCGGGCACCGGCCCGGTGAAGCTTTTCGACCGGGTGATGATCGTGAAATCCCCGAACTTGACCTTCAGCGTCACCGTCCGGCCGGTCACTTCAGCGCGCCTGACCCGGTCCCAGGCGTAGCCGGCGATCCGGTCGAGCTCCGCGGCGAGTCGGTCCGGATCGCGCAGATCCTCGTCGAACGTCCGCTCGGCGCTGACCGACTTGTACGGCCGGTCCGGTCTGACCTCGCGCTCGTCGATCCCGCGGCAGATCCGCCAGTACCACGAGCCTGAGCTGCCGAACTGCGCCTCGAGCGCGGGGAGGGTCCATTCCTTGAGGTCCGCGCCGGTCAGAATTCCGAGCCGCTCCATCTTCCGCGCGGTCACCGGGCCGACGCCGTGGAAGCGCGCCACGGGCAGCGACGCGACGAACTCGGGTCCCTTCTCCGGCGTGATCACGCATAGCCCGTCCGGCTTGCGGTGGTCGGAAGCGAGCTTGGCGATGAACTTGCAATAAGACACGCCGGCCGAAGCCGTCAGCCGGCATTCCTCGCGGATTCGCCGGCGGATGTCCTCGGCGATCGCCCGTGCGCTGCCGAGGCCGACGCGATCCTCGGTGACGTCGAGATAGGCTTCGTCGAGGCTCAGCGGTTCGACCAGGTCGGTGTAGCTGGCGAAGATCGCCCGGATTTGCTGCGACACCGCGCGATAGACGTCGAACCGCGGCTTCACGAAAATCAGCTCCGGGCAAATGCGCCGCGCCGTCACCGACGGCATCGCCGAACGCACCCCGAACGGCCGCGCCTCGTAGCTGGCGGCGGTGACCACCCCCCGATGGCCACCGCCGACCGCGACGGGCTTGCCCTTCAGGCTCGGATCGTCGCGCTGCTCCACGGACGCATAGAAGGCGTCCATGTCGACGTGAATGATCTTCCTGATCGGACGGCTCTCCGGCCGGGGATCGTTTTGCATCGCAGCCGCTTATCTGCTTAAGGGCCGCCGCGATGAACATCCACGAATATCAGGCAAAAGAGCTGCTCGCGAAGTTCGGCGTGCCGGTCCCTGCGGGCTATCCGGCGATGAGCGTCGACGAAGCGGTCGACGCGGCGAAGAAGCTTCCCGGACCGCTGTGGGTCGTCAAGGCGCAGATCCACGCCGGCGGCCGCGGCAAGGGCAAATTCAAGGAGCTCGGCGATGCGGCGAAGGGCGGCGTCCGCCTCGCGCATTCGATCGACGAGGTGCGTGAGCATTCGGCCGAAATGCTCGGCAAGACCCTGGTCACGGTCCAGACCGGCCCGGCCGGCAAGCAGGTGCAGCGGCTTTACATCACCGACGGCGTCGACATCGAAAAGGAATTCTACCTCGCCTTGCTGGTCGACCGCGAGAGCGGCCGCATCGCCATCGTCGCTTCGACCGAGGGCGGGATGGATATCGAGAAGGTCGCGCACGAGACGCCCGAGAAGATCGAGACGATCACCATCGACCCGGCGACGGGGCTGATGCCGCACCACGGCCGCGCGGTCGCTGCGGCGCTGGGGCTTTCGGGCGATCTGGCCAGGCAGGCCGCCAAGGTCCTTGCCAAGCTCTACGATGCCTTCATCGGCACCGACGCGTCGCAGATCGAGATCAATCCGCTGGCGGTGACCGACAAGGGCCAGGTCATGGTGCTCGATGCCAAGGTCGGGTTCGACAACAACGCCGAGTTCCGCCACCCGGACCTCGAGCAGCTGCGCGACCTCAGCGAGGAAAACCCGGCCGAAATCGAGGCGTCGAAGTACGACCTCGCCTATATCAAATTGGACGGCAACATCGGCTGCATGGTCAACGGTGCCGGGCTCGCCATGGCGACGATGGACATCATCAAGCTCAACGGCGCAGAGCCGGCCAACTTCCTGGACGTCGGCGGCGGCGCTTCCAAGGAAAAGGTGACCGCAGCGTTCAAGATCATCCTCAGCGACCCTGCGGTGCAGGGTATCCTGGTCAACATCTTCGGCGGGATCATGCGCTGCGACATCATCGCCGAAGGGATCGTCGCCGCGGCGCGCGAGGTCGACCTGAAGGTTCCGCTGGTCGTCCGGCTCGAGGGCACCAACGTCCAGCAGGGGAAGGACATCCTCGCTTCGTCGGGCCTGCCGATCATCCCCGCCAACGACCTCGGCGACGCCGCGAAGAAGATCGTCGCCGAGGTGAAGCAGGAAGTGCCCGCCTAGTTCCGTCACCCCCGCGAAAGCGGGGGTCCCGTGCCTTTCCGAAGCGGGGTTGAAGTTGAGCGGGATTCCCGCTTTCGCGGGAATGACGAGATGGAGAGAATCGAATGAAACTGCTGGTCGCGGTCAAACGCGTCATCGACTTCAACGTGAAGCCGCGGGTCAAGATGGACGGCTCGGGCGTCGACCTGATGAACGTCAAGATGAGCATGAACCCGTTCGACGAGATCGCGGTCGAGGAAGCGATCCGGCTCAAGGAAAAGGGCGTTGCGACCGAGATCGTCGCGGTGTCCATCGGGCCGGCGAAGGCGCAAGAAACCCTGCGTACCGCGCTTGCGATGGGGGCCGACCGGGCGATCCTGGTGCAGACTGACGAAGAGGTCGAACCGCTGGCCGTCGCCAAGATCCTCGCCAGGATCGCCGAGGAAGAGCAGCCGCGGCTGGTGATCCTCGGCAAGCAGGCGATCGACGATGACAATAATGCGACCGGGCAGATGCTCGCCGCGCTGCTCGGCTGGCCGCAGGGCACGTTCGCCTCGAAGATCGAGATCGCGGGCGACGCGACCGTGACGCGCGAGGTCGATGGCGGGCTCGAAACGGTAAAGCTGAAGCTTCCGGCCGTCGTCACCACCGACCTGCGGTTGAACGAGCCGCGCTATGCCTCGCTTCCGAACATCATGAAGGCAAAGTCGAAGCCCTTGGCGACCAAGTCGCCGGGCGATTACGGCGTCGACGTCGCGCGGCGGCTGGAGACGCTCAAGGTCACCGAGCCGGCCAAGCGCCAGGCGGGCATCAAGGTCGCCAGCGTCGACGAACTGGTCGAGAAGCTGCACGGAATGGGAATTGCGAAATGAGCGTTCTGGTCCTGGTCGAGCATGACGGCGGCAGCATCAAGGACGCGACGCTGGCGACCGTCACCGCCGCCGCGCAGCTGGGCGAAGTCCATGCGCTGGTCGCGGGCAGCGACGCGGCGGCGCAAGCGGCCGCGAAGATCGCCGGCGTGGCCAAAGTCTATTTCGCCAATTCGCCCGCGCTCGAGCACCAGCTCGCCGAAGCCGTTGCGCCGGTCGCGGCCAAGCTGATGGAGAGCCACGACGCGTTCGTCGCCCCGGCGACCACCACCGGCAAGAACATCGCGCCGCGCGTCGCCGCGCTGCTCGACGTCATGCAAGTCAGCGACGTCCTGTCGGTCGAGGGGCCGGACACCTTCACCCGCCCGATCTATGCCGGCAACGCGATCGCCACGGTCAAATCGAAGGATGCGAAGAAAGTCATCACCGTCCGCACGACGGCGTTCGAGAAGGCGACTCCCGAGGGCGGCTCCGCGCCGGTCGAGCAGGTGGAACCCGGCGGCGATCCCGGAACCAGCAGCTTCGTCGGGCTCGAAGCCTCCAAGAGCGAGCGTCCCGAGCTGACCAGCGCCGGAGTCATCGTCTCCGGCGGGCGCGCCTTCGGAAGCTCCGAGCAATTCCATTCGCTGCTCGACCCACTCGCCGACAAGCTCGGCGCTGCGGTCGGGGCGTCGCGTGCCGCGGTCGATGCGGGCTATGCGCCCAACGACTACCAGGTCGGCCAGACCGGCAAGATCGTCGCGCCCAACGTCTATATCGCGATCGGCATTTCCGGCGCGATCCAGCACCTCGCAGGCATGAAGGATTCGAAGGTCATCGTCGCGATCAACAAGGACGAGGAGGCGCCGATCTTCCAGGTCGCGGACATCGGCCTCGTCGGCGACCTGTTCAAGATCGTCCCGGAACTGACCGAAAAGCTCTGATTTCGACGGATGAGAAATAGGCCCGGATTCGCCGAAGCGAACCCGGGCCCCAGGCGGCGTCCTACGCGATGTTACGCGCGCCTAGTTGGGTCGGCCGGTGTCCGGAATGCTGTCGGCCCAGCGTCCCTTGCGGCCCGGCTCCAGCGAGCTGGCCCGGACTCGGCCGGAGTGGTGCCTGGCCTGGCCACCGCCCGTGTTCGGAGACGACACTTGCGGCATCGACGGCGTCAGACCGGCGAGCACGGCCTGGGCCGCCGCACCCGTCAGCGGAGTTCCGTCGGGGAGGCAGGGCACACCGTTGATGATGCGGTACCCGCCCGCGCCGTTGAGCGCGGCGACGTTCACGGCCGACTGACCGGTCGTCCCTGTTCCGTTGAGGACGGCGACATTCGCGACACGGCCGCTCTTCCCGCCGGTCGCGTTGAGCACCGCGACGTTGATCGCCGAGTGGCCGTGCGTCCCGCTGCCGTTGAGGACGGAAACGTTGGCGATCCTGCCGCTGGACCCGCCGGTGCCGTTGAGCGCGGCGACGTTGACCGCCGAGTGGCCGTGCGTCCCCGTGCGGTTGAGCACCGAAACGTTCGCGACCTTGCCGCTGGTGCCGCCGCTTCCGTTGAGCGCCGCGACGTTCACGGCCGAGCGACCGTGGGTCCCGGTACCGTTCAAGGCCGAGACGTTGGCGAGCTTTCCGGCCTTGCCGCCGTTCGCATTCGCCACCGAAACATTGACCAGTGAACGGCCGTGTCCGCCGCTACCGGCAAGACCGGTTCCGCTGCTGGTCACGCTTCCGGCGAGGCCAAGGCCAAGATGCCCGTTGCCATGCAGACCGCCCATCGAGGAGCCGCCGTCGAGCTTGCCGGCGAGGCCGATCGATTGGCCGAAGCCATGATTGCCGCCTTTGCCGCCACGCACGCCGTTGAGGCCGATGACGCTGTTGACGAGCATTCGCCCGCCGCTTGCGGTCCGCGGCATTCGCGTGATTGCGCCGGTGCCGCCGCCGCCGATTTTCGTCAGCGAGCCGACGCGTGCGCCTTTGAGCGCACTGCCGGCGGTATTGCACAGGCACTGTCCGGCGGAACTCGTGCCACGCAGGACATGCCCGCCGAGCAATCCGCGCATTGATCCGCCGGTGGTGCTTCCGCCGGATCCGCCGGCCAACGCCGGGCCGGCCGACAACGCCAGCGCGGTGCCGGCGATGAGGATGGTGCTACGCATGCGATTCCTCCTTTTCATCTCGGAGGACGGGGACGCCCCGTCCCCCTGCCATTCCTGAAAACGACAGTGGGACGGGACTTCATCCCGGCTTTTCTTATCGAAGATTATTTACGCAGGTATTTGGGATCGACCCGGCACTGCCCGCAGACGATGCCGCGGCCGACTCTGCCCTCGCCTGGCCGGGCTTCCTGCACCAGCCGTTGGTAGGAGCCCGTCAAGGCCAGCCTTGCCGCCGCGAGGGGCGCCGCGAAGCTCGTGCCCCTGACGGGAAGGTAGCCGTTGCCCGGATAAGCAGCGACCATGTCCGCGCCCGGCGCGGCGAAATCCAAATGCTTGCTGACGCCCGCTTCGCGAAGCGCGCGCCCGTGGGCATCCACGCCGGTCACCGAAACCACGCCTGGATAGGAAGCTGGATATTGCGCGGGCGCCGCGGGGCCGTCGTTGCCGACCGCCGCGACCACGGCGATGCCGCGTGCCTGGATGGCAGCAATTGCGCGAGCGAGCGCGGCATTGTTCGGCCCGACGAGGCTGATGTTGATGACCGACGGATTCTTCGACGCCGCCCAGTTCAACGCCTTGACGATGCTGGTGACGGAGCCCGCGGCGGGACTGCCGCCATAGACGTCGGCGACGAACAGCTGAGCGCCCCTGGCGGCGCCGCGGAACGGCCCCTGGTCACCGACCAGCAAGGAGCCCACGGCGGTCCCATGACCGGTGGCCTGCGCGGCTCCGGCGAAGCCTTGCTGGACGATGCTCGCTTGAGCCAGCGACGGGTGCGAGGCAATGCCCCCGTCGATCATCGCGATGCGGGTTGCGGGCTTCGGGGCAGGCGCGGCGCGTGTCGCGCGCGCTTTATGCGGCTTGTGATGGGCCGCGGCGGCGAGCCTCGCGCCGGCGACGGGCAGCAGAGCCCCGCCAGATGGTTCGTAAACGTGATTGAAATCGACCTGCAGCGCGGGCGCGGTCTTGCGGATCGTCTTCATCGCCTGCCGGACGTTCATTCGCTTCGGGATCGCGAGGGTGACGACCCGGATGCCGAGACCGCTCTCCGATTCATCGCCGATGATTTGAAACCCGGCGTGGGAGGCAAGCGCCAGCGACCTGGGGTCGGGATTGGTCGCTATCACCTCGCGCTTGCGCACCGGGTCGCCATTATTGTCGCGGTCGAGGATCGCCGGATAGGCAGCGATGAGCGCCGCCAGCCGGGCCTCGCGGTAACTCTCGATGTCCGTGGGAGAGGCATTTTCCATGTCGAGCTGGCCACTGACCTGATCCAGTGCGGCCATTTCGCCGAGAGGCCCGCGCATCGTGAACATGGTGTTCAGTCCGCTCGACCCCGAGCCGCCTCCCGCTCCGCCGCCGCTGATCGATCCCCTGGAGCCGACCGATCCGATGCCGCCAAGGGCGCCGCCGCCACTGCCGCCACCGAGCAGGCCGCTGCGGGTTGAACTGAGAAGGCCGCTACCGGTGACTCCGCCGACAAGGTTGCGGACTCCACCGAGCGTGCCGTTGACCGTACCGCCAACCGCGGAACCAACGCCCCCCAGGGTATTGC